>NZ_JBPKAO010000007.1:158912-202949 GCF_051216895.1 Aquipuribacter aurantiacus | reverse complement strand
TGGGCCCGATCTGGTCCCACAGGTGCGGCGGGGCTGCGTTGCCGGGGCGGCGTGGCCGGCGTGGGGTGGCCGGGGCTGTGGTCAGGCGGAGGCCTGGGCGTCGGCGATCTCGTCGGCCGACAGCCCGAGCAGGAACAGGACCGAGTCCAGGTAGGGCCCGGTCAGGGACGCGTCGGCCTGCTCCCGCACGACCGGCTTGGCGTTGAACGCGATGCCGAGGCCGGCGGCACCCAGCATGTCCAGGTCGTTGGCGCCGTCGCCGATCGCGACGGTGCGGCTCATGGCCAGGCCCTCGTGGCGGGCGAAGTCCCGCAGCGCGGTGGCCTTGCCCGGACGGTCCATCACGGTGCCCAGCACCCGCCCCGTCAGCCGGCCGTCGGCGACCTCCAGGCGGTTGGCGCGGGCGTTGACGATGCCGAGCGAGCGGGCCAGAGGACCGACCACCTCCATGAACCCGCCCGACACGAGCGCGACCGTGAACCCGAGCTCGTGCAGCGTCCGCACCAGCGTCCGGGCGCCCGGGGTGAGCCGGACCCGGGACTGGACCGCCGCGAACGCCGACACCGGCAGCCCGGCCAGGGCCGCGACGCGCTCGTGCAGCGACTCCGCGAAGTCGAGCTCGCCGCGCATCGCCCGCTCCGTGACGGCGGCGACCTCGGCCTCGCGTCCGGCCTCCGCGGCCAGCAGCTCGATCACCTCGTCCTGGATCAGGGTCGAGTCGACGTCCATCACCACCAGCCGTCGGCCGTGGCGGACGATCCCGGCGGGGGACACGGCGACGTCGGCCCCGTGACCGACGGCGGCGCGGGTCAGGTCCCGGCGCAGCTGCGCCAGGTCGGGCACGCCCGACACGTCGAGCTCGAGCGCGGTCACCGGGTCCGAGGCCAGCCGTCTGATCCGGTCGACGTTCGCGCCCCGCTCGGCCAGCTCGCCCGTCACGGCCCGGACGGCGTCCGGCGACAGCGGCCGCCCGAGCATGGTGACGTGCAGTCGCGCGCCGCGCAGCCCCGGTGTCTCGCCGGTGCCGGGCTCCGTGGCCACGGTGACGTCGAGCTCCTGGGCGGCCACCGCGAGCCGGGCCAGCATCGCGTCCTGCACCTGGGGCGAGGCCCCGGACGTACCGAGCAGGAACCCCAGCGTCAGGTGCCCGCGCACCACGACCTGCTCGACGTCGAGGACGTCCACACCGGGGGCGGTGGCGGCGGCGAACAGCGCGGCGGTCACCCCCGGACGGTCCCGACCCGTCGCCGTGACCAGCAGGGTGGTGGGTGCCTCGCCGCTGGTCACGCGGGCAGCCTAGGGGCGGGCGTCCTCAGCCGCCGAGGCCGTCCCGCTCGTTGACCTCGTCCCGCCAGCGCAGCCACTTCCTCGCCGTGGTCAGGTCGAAGTCCGGACCGCCCGCGCTGGTCGTGAACAACCGGGTGCCCAGGCCGAGCAGCCGCTCGGCGGTGGCCCCGGGCTCGCCCTCGACCCCTGCGGAGCGCTCGATGGCCGACGGCTCCCGCTCCTCGGAGTCGCACCACTCGTCGAGCACCCGGTGCTTGCGGGCGATGACGTCCGCGTCGCCGAAGCCGTGCCAGATGTCGGCGTGGCGCGCGGTCATCCGCAGGGTCTTCTTCTCCCCGCCGCCGCCCACCAGGACGGGGATCCGGCGGGTCGGAGCCGGGTTGAGGAGCGACCAACGGGCCTCGATCCGCGGCAGGGCGTCGGCGAGGGAGGCCAGCCGCTCCCCGGCGGTCCCGAACCGGTAGCCGTACTCCGTGTAGTCCCGCTCGAACCAGCCCGCTCCGATGCCCAGGACCAGACGACCGCCGCTGATGTGGTCGACGGTGCGAGCCATGTCCGCCAGCAGCTCGGGGTTGCGGTAGCTGTTGCAGGTCACCAGGGCACCGATCTCGGCCCGGTCGGTCTGCTCCGCCCAGGCGCCGAGCATGGTCCAGCACTCGAAGTGCTCCCCGTCGGGCTCCCCGTACAGGGGGAAGAAGTGGTCCCAGTTGAAGATCACGTCGACGCCCGCCGCCTCGACCTCGTCCACCGCCCGGCGGATCTGGTCGTAGCTGGCGTGCTGCGGCTGCAGCTGCACGCCGACCCGGACGGGACGGCCCTCCGACGCGCGGGACCCGTCGTAGGCGGGCTCCGCCCCGGTCTCGCCCCCGCTCATCGCTCCAGGACCATGCCCTTGGGGAGGATGGTCAGGCCGGAGTCGGTGACGACCAGGCCGCGGGCCCGGTCCTCCTCGGCGTCGATGCCGATCCGCACGCCCTCACCGATCACGCAGTCCTTGTCGATGATGGCCCGGCGCACCACGGCGTGGCGGCCGATCTCGACGTTGTCCATCACGACGGAGTCGCTGAGCGTGGCCCAGGAGTGGACGTACACGTTGGGGCTGAGGACCGAGTTCTCGACGAACGCGCCGGACACCACGGACCCGGGGCTGACGATCGAGTTGACCGCGTGCCCGATCCGGCCCTGCCAGCCGTGCACGAACTTGGCCGGCGGGTAGTACGTCTGCGCCGTGATGATCGGCCAGTCGTAGTTGTAGAGGTTGAACACGGGGTGGACCGAGATCAGGTCCATGTGGGCGTCGTAGTACGCGTCGATGGAACCCACGTCGCGCCAGTAGTCGCGGTCCCGGTCGGTCGAGCCGGGCACGTCGTTGCGGATGAAGTCGTAGACCCCGCAGTCGTCGGCGTCGACGAAGCGGGGGACGATGTCGCCGCCCATGTCGTGCTTGCTGCCCTCGACGTCCGCGTCGGCGGTGACCGCGTCGATCAGGGCCTTGGTGGTGAAGATGTAGTTGCCCATNCCCGCAGTCGTCGGCGTCGACGAAGCGGGGGACGATGTCGCCGCCCATGTCGTGCTTGCTGCCCTCGACGTCCGCGTCGGCGGTGACCGCGTCGATCAGGGCCTTGGTGGTGAAGATGTAGTTGCCCATCGAGGCCAGCACCTCGTCGGGGGAGTCGGCCAGGCCGACGGCGTCGTCGGGCTTCTCGCGCCAGCGGGCGATCCGGTCCGGGCGCTCGGGCGTGTTCTCGATGACGCCGAACTGGTCGGCCAGGCTCAACGGCTGGCGGATGGCGGCGACCGTGCAGCCGACGCCGGTCTCGATGTGCGCGTCGAGCATCTGCGAGAAGTCCATCCGGAACACGTTGTCCGAACCGGCCACGACGACGTAGTCGGGACGCTCGTCGCGCACCAGGTTGAGGCTCTGCAGGATGGCGTCGGCGCTGCCCAGGTACCAGTGCTTGCCCATCCGCTGCTGCGCCGGCACCGGTGCCACGTAGTTGCCGAACAGCGTGGTGAGCCGCCAGGTCTGGGCGATGTGGCGGTCCAGCGAGTGCGACTTGTACTGGGTGAGGACGACCACCTTGCGGTAGCCGGAGTTGACGACGTTCGACAGGGCGAAGTCGATGAGGCGGTAGTTGCCCGCGAAGGGCACCGCTGGCTTGGCTCGGTCGGCGGTCAACGGCATGAGCCGCTTACCTTCTCCGCCGGCGAGGACGATCGCGAGCACCTTTGCACCGGTCCGTCGAGGCATGGCCCGACCCTAGTGGCCTGCCCTAGCGTGTGCCGAGTGAAGATCACAGTGATCACGAAGGAGTGGCCACCGGCGGTCTACGGCGGTGCCGGGGTGCATGCCGTGGAGCTGACCCGGGCGCTGCGGGCCTCGGGCGTCGACGTCTCCGTCCACGCGTTCGGCGAGCCCGAGCAGGCGCCGGGTGTCCACGGGCACACCGAGCCCGCGGAGCTGTCCGGTGCCAACGCAGCCCTGCGCACGCTGGGGGTGGACCTGCACATCGCGGCCGCCCTGGCGCAGGAGGACCCGGCGCCCGACGTGCTCCACTCGCACACCTGGTACGCCAACCTGGCCGGCGACCTGGCGGCGAAGCTGACCGGGGCGCCGCACGTCATCACCGCCCACAGCCTGGAGCCGCTGCGGCCGTGGAAGGCCGAGCAGCTCGGCGGCGGGTACAAGGTGTCCGGCTGGGCCGAGTCGTCCAGCTACCGGGACGCCGCCCGCATCATCGCCGTGAGCTCGGCGATGCGTGACGACATCCTGCGCAGCTACGACTTCCTCGACCCCGAGGTGGTCGAGGTCGTGCACAACGGCATCGACACCGCGGACTGGGTCCGGGACACCGGGACCGACGTGGTCACCCGGCTCGGGATCGACCCCGACCGTCCCGCCGTCGTGTTCGTCGGGCGCATCACCCGCCAGAAGGGCCTGCCGTACCTGCTGCGAGCGTGCGCGGCGCTGCCGCCGGAGGTCCAGGTCGTCCTGCTGGCCGGGGCGCCGGACACCCCGGAGATCATGGCCGAGGTCAAGCAGCTGGTCGCCGACCTGCGCGCCGGTCGCGACGGCGTGGTGTGGGTGGAGGAGATGCTGCCGCGGGCCCAGGTCTGCCAGGTGCTCAGCCACGCCACCGTGTTCGTCTGCCCGTCGGTGTACGAGCCGCTGGGCATCGTCAACCTCGAGGCCATGGCCTGCGGCGCCGCGGTCGTCGGCACCGCGACCGGTGGCATCCCCGAGGTCGTGCAGCACGACGTCACGGGTTGGCTGGTCCCGATCGAGCAGCTGACCGACGGCACCGGCACGCCGGTGGACCCCGACCGGTACGTCGCCGACCTGGCCGCGACCCTGCGCGAGGCCGTCAGCGACCCGGACCGGGCCCGCGCCCACGGCGAGGCGGGTCGTCGCCGCGCGACCGAGGAGTTCTCCTGGACCACGGTGGCCCAGCGGACGATCGCGGTGTACGAGCGGGCGCTGGCCTCGCGAGGCTGACGGTCTGACGGGTCGCGCCGCAGGTCCCCCGTCCGGGGGCTCAAGCGGCGCGCCCCGGCGGCCGATGGTGGGTCACGACCCGGTGCCCGCCGGGAGTACCCCGACGGACAGGACCCTCGTGCGCTACCGACTCGTCACCCGAAGCGACTTCGACGGCCTGGTGTGCGCCGTCCTGCTCCGCCAGCTCGACCTCATCGACGACGTGCTGTTCGTGCACCCCAAGGACGTGCAGGACGGCCTCGTCGAGATCGGCCCGGGCGACATCCTCACCAACCTGCCCTACGCCCCGGCGGCGCACCTGGTGTTCGACCACCACCACTCCGAGGAGCTGCGGACCGGCGGCACGGCCGACAACCACGTCATCGTCGCCTCCGCGCCCTCGGCCGCCCGCGTGGTGTTCGACCACTACGGCGGGCCGGACCGCTTCCCGGACGTGTCCTACGGGTTGATGCGGGCGGTGGACCAGGCCGACTCCGCGCAGTACGAGCTCGACGACGTGCTGCACCCGCAGGGCTGGACCCTGCTGAACTTCCTGATGGACAGCCGCACCGGCCTGGGCCGTTTCCGCGACTTCCGGATCAGCAACTACGACCTGATGATGCAGCTCATCGACTGGTGCACCGAGCACCAGGACGTGGCGGAGATCCTGGCCCTGCCGGACGTCGCGGAGCGCGCGGAGCTCTACCGGACGCAGGAGGCGCTCTTCGTCGAGCAGCTGCGCCGGGTGACGACCGTGCACGGCGACGTGGCAGTGGTCGACCTGCGCGCGGAGGACGTCATCCACGCCGGCAACCGGTTCATGGTCTACGCCCTGTTCCCGCAGGCGCGGGTGTCGGTGCACGTGCTGTGGGGCAAGGGCCGGCAGAACACCGTGCTCGCCGTCGGCAAGTCCATCCTCGACCGGACCTCACCCGTCGACGTGGGCGCGGTGGCGCTGTCCTACGGCGGCGGCGGGCACCAGGCCGCCGGCACCTGCCAGGTCCCGCACGCCGACTCCGAGCGGGTGCTGGCCGAGGTGGTCGGGGCCGTCCGGGCGGAGCGGGCCGCTCTGGTGTGACCGGCACCGGGCCGGGCGGTCCGGGCCGGGCGGTCCGGGCCGGTCCGGGCCGGGCCGCCTCGCCCGGTCTCAGCCCGGCAGGCTCACCGCGGCGACCACCGCGGCCCGGGTGGCGCGTGACAGCTCCACCAGCGACGCGCTGCGGCGGCCGGCCTCCCAGCCGGTGACGACGCCGCCGTGGTCGGCCTCGGCCGCCTCGACGATGGCCAGCACCCGCTCCGCGCGGGTCAGCAGCCGCAGCGAGCGCGGGCCGAGCGTCGGCGGCAGCGGCTGGCCGTCGGAGTCGCGACCGCGCCGCAGCCCCGCCGTGGCGTCGGGACGCCAGCTCTGCAGGTCGAGGCCCTCCAGCACGGTGGTGGCCTCGGCGAGGGCGAGCCGGAACGCCATGTCCGCCTCGGCGACGCTGGTGGCCAGCGGGGTGCCCGGCACCGGGGTCGCCCGGTGCGCCTGCCACCGGACGTGCACGCCGACGTCGTCGACCGGGCCGAACTCCTCGACCTCGGGCACCAGCGCCAGCGACCCGTCGCCCCCGGGCAGGCCGTCGACCACCACGCACTCCCCGGCGGCCACGGCGGCCGCCTGCAGGTCCGCGGGCCCGGGGACGCCCAGGACGTCACCGGGCACCGGCAGGACGCAGCGCACCCCGACCGGGGCGCGCTCCCCGGCCGCGGCCAGCAGGACGAGCAGGTCCGACAGGTAGCCGGGGTCCGGCACGGGCAGCGACGCCGGCGCGGTGAACCCGGGGGCGGGCTCGACCTGGTGCGGTTCGTCGTCGCCGGCGACGGCGTCGAGGGCGTCGCCGACGCGGGCCCGGCCGGCCGCCACGGCACCGGCCCATGCGGCGAGCAACGCCGAGCGGGGGATGGTCACGCGAGCAGGGTAGGCGCCCCGCTACGGTTGCCCGCATGCCCGAGGCCGTCGTCGACTGTGATGCTCTCGGGGTCGTCCGCAGCGGCACCCACCTGCTGCGCGACATCGACCTGACGGTCCGCGAGGGCGAGCGGTGGGTCGTCCTGGGCCCCAACGGGGCCGGCAAGACGACGCTGTTCGACGTGATGTCCGCGCGGACGTTCCCCAGCGAGGGCCGGGCCACGATCCTGGGCGAGACCCTGGGGGAGACCGACGTCTTCGACCTGCGCCCCCGGATCGGGCTGAGCAGCGCGTCGCTCGCGGCGCAGGTGCCCGGCCGCGAGCGGGTCCGCGACGTCGTGCTGACCGCGGCCCACGGGGTGCTGGGCCGCTTCCGCGAGGACTACGAGCAGGTCGACGTCGAGCGCGCCGACTCCCTGCTGGCGGCCTTCGGCGTGGCCGGGCTGGGTGCCCGCACCTTCGGCACGCTGTCCGAGGGCGAGCGCAAGCGCGTGCTGGTCGCCCGGGCGGTGATGACCGACCCGGAGCTGCTGCTGCTCGACGAGCCCGCCGCCGGTCTGGACCTGCGGGGGCGGGAGGACCTGGTGTCCGGTCTGTCGGCCCTGGCCCGCGACGCGGCGGCCCCGACGACCGTGCTCGTGACCCACCACGTCGAGGAGATCCCGCCGGGCTTCGACCACGTCCTGCTGCTGCGCGGCGGCGAGGTCGTCGCGGCGGGTCCGCTCGATCTGGTGCTGACGTCGGGCGCGCTGTCGGATACCTTCGGGATCGCCCTGGACCTCGCGGTCGACGACGGGCGCTGGGCCGCGCGAGCGGTCCGCTGAGGGAGGGGGGAGCGCCGTGCAGGACTTCCTGCGGGAGTCGCAGTGGCTGCTCTGGGTCGCCGGCGCGCTGATCCTCGGTCTGCTGGAGCTGACGGCGCTGGACTTCGTCTTCTCCATGCTCGTCGGCGGTGCGCTCGCCGCGGCCCTGGCGGCGGCGTTCGGGTACTCCTTCACCGTGCAGGCGTTCGTGTTCGCGGGCGTCAGCCTCCTCGGCCTCCTCCTGGTGCGCCCGTACCTCAAGCGCTGGGCGATGCGTTCCAACCCGGACGTGCCGACCAACGTCGACGCGCTGGCCGGGCGGAGCGCGGTGACCCTGACGCCGGTCGACGGCCGGGGCGGGCAGGTCAAGCTGAGCGGGGAGACGTGGACCGCCCGCACAGCGGACCGCGGGACGCGCATCGACGCCGACGTCGACGTGGTCGTGGTCAAGATCGAGGGCGCCACGGCGCTGGTGCGGGCCGAGCAGCCCGCGGACCAGCACGCCGACCCGCACGGGCCGGACCCCCGGCAGCACGACCCAGGCACCGGTGACGAACCGGGCCGGACACCACCACCGATGGAGCAATGAGCGTGGACTTCACCCAGGTACTGACCGTGATCGTCCTGATCCTGGTGATCGTCGTCGCGGCGGTCACCGTGATCCGGGCCGTCCGGATCGTCCAGCAGGCGACCGAGGTGATCATCGAGCGGCTCGGCAAGTACCAGAAGACGCTGGGCGCGGGGCTGCACTTCCTCGTCCCGTTCATCGACCGTCCCCGGGCCACCGTCGACCTGCGCGAGCAGGTCGTCAGCTTCCCGCCGCAGCCGGTGATCACCTCCGACAACCTGGTCGTCAGCATCGACACGGTCATCTACTTCCAGGTCAACGACGCCAAGTCCGCGACCTACGAGATCGCGAACTTCATCCAGGGCATCGAGCAGCTGACGGTCACCACCCTGAGGAACGTCATCGGCTCGCTCGACCTCGAGCAGACCCTCACCAGCCGCGACCAGATCAACGGCCAGCTGCGCGGGGTCCTCGACGAGGCGACCGGCAAGTGGGGCATCCGTGTCAACCGCGTCGAGCTCAAGGCCATCGACCCGCCCGCCAGCGTGCAGGACTCGATGGAGAAGCAGATGCGCGCCGAGCGCGACCGCCGCGCCACGATCCTGACCGCCGAGGGCGTCAAGCAGTCGGCCATCCTCACCGCCGAGGGCGAGAAGCAGTCCGCCATCCTCACCGCCGAGGGTCAGGCCCAGTCGGCGATCCTCAAGGCGCAGGGCGAGAGCCGCGCGATCCTGCAGGTCTTCGAGGCCATCCACAAGGGCAACCCGGACGACAAGCTGCTCGCCTACCAGTACCTGCAGATGCTGCCGCAGATCGCGCGCGGGCAGTCCAACAAGATGTGGATCATCCCGAGCGAGCTGACGGAGGCGCTCGGTGGCATCGGTCGCGCCATCGGCGGTCGCGCCGAGGACACCGGCGGGTTCATGGGCGTCCCGACCGTCGGCACGGGCGGCGGGGACGACGACCTGGACGTGCCCGAGCTCGAGGACCCGCAGACCGCGCTCGAGCGGGCCAAGGCCGAGGCCGCCGACGCGTCCCGGGAGGCCCGGCTCGCGGAGGAGAAGACCACCGCCCGTCGGGCCCGGTCGGCCTCGGACACCGCAGGCACGCCGGCGGCCGCCCCGCAGGCGCCGACGCCGCAGCAGACCGACGAGGCCCCCGCGCCGCAGTCGCCCCCGGCCCTGCCGGACGACCAGCAGCCGGGCTCGTCCACCCAGGGTCCCGGCAGCACCGCCGCACCGGGCGGACCCCTCACCTGAGCACCGAGGACCCGGTGGGTCGGTCCGGAGCCGAGGCCGACCCGCTGCTCGGGACCGACCTGCCGGCTGACGCCCCCGGCACGACCCGCTGGTGCTTCGCCGACCAGCTCGGCGAGCACTTCGTGGACGACGCCGACGACGGGTTGCTCATCATCGAGTCCACCGCCGTGTTCCGGCGGCGGGCGTTCCACCGCCGCAAGGCCCACCTGGTGCTGTCGGCGATGCGGCACCGCGCGGCCGAGCTGGGCGAGCGGGCCCGCTACGTCGCCGCCGACACCTACGCCGAGGGCCTGGCCCGGGCCGGGGTCGGCCCCGACCGGCCGGTCTCGGTGGCGGACCCCACGACGTGGGGTGCCCGCCGGCTGGTGCGTGCCCTGGCCGACGGCAGCGTCGGACCCGGGGCCGGGTCGGTGCAGGTGCTGAAGGCCCGCGGGTTCGCCTCCGACCACGCCGAGTTCGCCCGGTGGGTCGACGGCCGCGGCCGCCGCCGGCTGCTGCAGGACGACTGGTACCGCCGGCAACGGACCCGGCTCGGGCTGCTCGTGGAGCCGGACGGCGCCCCGGTGGGAGGGCAGTGGTCCTTCGACGAGGACAACCGCGAACGCCCGCCGCGCAAGGTCGACAAGCTGTCCGACGCCGTCGACCTGCCCGACCCGTGGTGGCCGGAGGAGGACGAGATCGACGAGCAGGTCCGCCGGGACCTGGACGCGATGGCCGCCGACGGGGTCGAGTTCCTGGGCGAGGACGGACCCCGCCGCTTCGCCGTCACCGGGGCCGAGTCCCGGGCGGCGCTGGCGCACTTCCTTCAGCACCGGCTGGACGCGTTCGGCTCCTACGAGGACGCCATGCTGTCCGGTGACCGGTGGATGGCCCACTCCCTGCTGTCGGTGCCGATCAACCTGGGTCTGCTCGACCCGGTGGACGTGGCCCGCGCCGCCGAGGCCCGCCTGGCCCACGGCGCTCGCCTCGCCAGCGTCGAGGGCTTCGTCCGCCAGGTGGTGGGGTGGCGCGACTACGTCTGGCACCTGTACTGGCAGCAGGGCGAGGACTACCGCGACCGCAACGACCTGGGCGCCACCACGCCGATCCCGGCCTGGTTCGCCGACCTGGACGCCGAGGGCACCGTCAGGGCGGCCTGCCTGTCCGACACCCTGGCCTCGGTCCGCGAGGACGGCTGGGCCCACCACATCCCGCGGCTCATGCTGCTGGGCAACTGGGCGCTGCAGCACGGCTACGACCCGCAGGCCATGACCGACTGGTTCCACCGCAGCTTCGTCGACGGCTACGACTGGGTGATGGTCCCCAACGTCGTCGGGATGGCGCTGCACGCCGACGGCGGGGTGATGGCGACTAAGCCCTACGCCGCCGGGGGGGCGTACATCGACCGGATGAGCGACCACTGCAAGCCCTGCGTCTACGACCCCAAGGTGCGGGTCGGCGAGGACGCGTGCCCGTTCACGGCCGGGTACTGGGCGTTCGTCGACCGCCACCGGGACCGGCTGGGGAGCAACCCGCGGACCTCGCGAGCCGTGTCCGGCCTGGACCGGTTGACCGACCGGGACGCCGTGCTGGCCCAGGAGGCCGAGCGCGGCGACGCGGTGCCCTGAGCCGCGCGGCCGGGGCCGTGACGCCGGGGCCGTGACGCCGGGGCCGTGACGCCAGGGCCGTGAGCGCCGGTGCCGGGCGGCGCCCACCGGTGCAGTAGCGTCGCCGCACGTGCCTGACCTGCTGATCGCCGCGCTGGCGGGTGTCGCCGCCGGCACCATCAACACCATCGTCGGCAGCGGCACGCTCATCTCGTTCCCGCTGCTGCTGGCCATCGGGCTGCCGCCGCTGACGGCCAACATCACCAACAACCTGGGCCTGGTGCCCGGGTCGTTCACGGGTGCCTGGGGCTACCGGCGCGAGCTGGTGGGGCAGCGGGGACGGATCGTGCGGCTGCTGCCGGCGAGCCTGCTCGGCGGGCTGGTGGGAGCGGTGCTGCTGCTGGTGCTGCCGGAGTCCGCGTTCCAGACGGTGGTGCCCGTGCTCATCGCCGTCGCCCTCGTGCTGGTCGTCGTGCAGCCGCGGCTGCAGGCCTCGCTGCGGCGCCGGCGGGAGGCCGCCGCGGCCGACGGCGCCGCGCTGGACGCCCGCGGCCGGCACCACGACCGCTACGCGGCGGCGCTGCCGATCACGGCGGCCACGGGTGTGTACGGCGGGTACTTCGGCGCCGCGCAGGGGGTCCTGCTGATGGGGGCGCTCGGGGCGGTGCTGGACGAGGACCTGCAACGCCTGAACGGTCTGAAGAACCTGCTGTCGGGTTCGGTCAACGCCGTCGCCGCCATCGTGTTCGTGCTGGTCGCGCCCGAGCGGGTGGTCTGGCCGGTCGTGGCCGCCGTCGCGCTGGGGGCGGTCGTCGGGGGCCTGGTCGGCGCCCGCATCGGTCGACGCCTGCCCCCGGCGCTCCTGCGGGGCGTCATCGTCGTCGTCGGGCTGGTGGCCATCGTGTCCCTCGTGACGGGCTGAGGCCGTGGCCGACGACACGCCCCTGGAGGTGCTGGACACCGTCGACGACCCGCGGCTGCGCGACTACACCCAGCTGACCGACGTCCGGCTGCGCAGCGTCCGCGAGCCCGCCGAGGGCCTGTTCATGGCCGAGAGCACGCAGGTCATCCGCCGGGCCCTGGCCGCGGGGCACCGGCTGCGCTCGATCCTCGTCGCGCCGCGCTGGCTGCCCGAGATCACGGACCTGCTGGCGGCGGCCGAGCAGCAGGGGGCCCCGGTGCTGGTCGCCGAGGAGCCCCTGCTGGAGCAGATCACGGGGTTCCACCTGCACCGGGGGGCGCTGGCCTCCATGCACCGCCCGGTCCCGCCGCCGCTGACCGACGTGGTCGCGGGCACCCGCCGGGTCGTGGTCCTGGAGGACGTGGTCGACCACACCAACGTCGGGGCCGTGTTCCGCAGCTGCGCCGCCCTGGGCGTGGAGGCCGTGCTCGTCACACCGCGCTGCGCCGACCCGCTCTACCGCCGCAGCGTCCGGGTGTCGATGGGGACGGTGTTCCAGGTCCCGTGGACCCGCATCGACCCCTGGCCCGGTGGGGTCGCCGACCTGCGCGAGGCCGGGTTCACCGTCGCCGCGCTGGCCCTGGACGCCCGGGCCGAGGACCTCGACGCGTTTGCCGAGGACGTCCCGGAGCGGTTGGCCTGGGTGCTGGGCACCGAGGGGCACGGGCTGCGGGCGGGCACCGTGGCCGCCGTGGACCGGGTGGTCCGCATCCCCATGGCCGGCGGGGTCGACTCGCTCAACGTGGCCTCGGCCGCCGCCGTCGCCTTCTGGGCCACCCGGGTGCGGTGAGAGCGCGGCCGCTCAGTGCACCAGGCGGTGGAGCGCGACCGTCGCGGGCAGCCGGTACAGCCGGGCCACCGGCCAGGCGGCGTGGATGACCACCTCGGCCCGGGTGCCGCCCTCGGGCCGGGCCTGCAGGTGGTGCTCCAGCACCATCCCGACCGGGCCGACCCGCACCCGCCAGCTCCACGAGCGGGCGCGCGGGTCCACGTCCAGGACCACGAACTGCACCTGCGCCCCGCCCAGGGTGCGCACGGTGCCGGCCGAGCCGGCCACGATGACGTCGGCGTCCATCTCGACCCCGCGGACCTGCGGCGACCACTGGGACCAGCGCTCGGGCCGGGCGTAGCGGTCCCAGGCCTCGTCGGGGTGCACGGGGCCGCTGGCGCGTGCGACGGCCGGCCTCATGCGCGGGTGCACACGAGCACGTCGGCGAGGTAGCCGCGACCGGTGCGGCGGTGGTGGCGCACCTGCAGCCGGTGGTCGGTCAGCAGGGCCGGCAGGTCGTGGGGCACGGTGAACGCCCCGAGCCCGCGGGCGGAGGCCGCCGCCCGGGCCGCCGAGCGCAGCAGGGCCTGCGCGCGGGTGCGCGGGTGCGCGGGAACCACGGCCCCCAGGCGCCCACCGGGTCTCAGCACGCGCGCGATCTCGGCCACCGCGGCCGCGCGCTGCGCCCCGTCGAGGACGTGCAGCACCCAGGCCGCGGTCACCACGTCCACCGAGTGCTCCGGCAGCGGCAGCGACGTGACGTCCGCGCGCAGCGGCACCGCCCCCGCGAAGTCCCCGGCGACGAGCATCCGCGGGCTGCGTTCCAGCGCCACGGTGGGGCTGCCCGGCCCCCGGCCCAGGAGTCGCGGGACGTGGCCCGCGCCGGAGCCGAGGTCCACGACGACCTCGTCCGCCCGGGGGGCCAGGACCGTCAGCATCGCCTGCAGGCTCTGACGCTCAAGCGGCTCCTGCCAGCGGTAGGCGGCGGCTGCGGCGTCCCAGGCGTCGGTGGGCACGGCCCTCTCGTCGGCAGCGGGGTCGGTGGCGGGCACCGCGCCATGGTGGCACCCGGTCGCGCGGTCCGCCGACCGCGGGCACCCTCCTCACCCTCGTGCCCGGGCCCGTCCGACGGGCCGAGCCCGCCCGGGTGGGGTTTCATGGGCGGGCTGCCGGGGACGCCGGTGGCCACGGTCGCTCGACGAGGAGCCCGCCAGTGAGCCTTCCCACGCCCGTCCCCGACATCGAGATCCCGGACCAGCTGCTGACGCCGTACGTGCTGCGCCGCGCCTCCGAGATGGCCGACCGGCCCGCCCTGGTCGACGGGCCGACCGGACGGGTCCTCACCTACGGCGCGCTCGACGCCGGCATCCGGTCGCTGGCCGGAGGGCTGGTGGCCCGAGGGTACGCCCCGGGGGACGCGGTCGCGCTGATGGCGCCCAACGTGCCCGAGTACGCGGTGGCGTTCCACGGCGTGGCGTTCGCCGGCGGGACCGTCTCGACCATCAACCCGACCTACACCGCGCACGAGGTCGGCCAGCAGCTGCGGGACTCCGGGGCCCGGCTCCTGGTCACCGTCCCGGCCTTCCTGGACACGGCCACGGCGGCCGCGCAGGGCACGGCGGTCGAGCAGGTCGTCGTCATCGGCGAGGTGCCCGAGGGGAGCACGGCGGTCCCGCTGGCCTCCCTGATGGGTCCGCCCCTGGCGCAGCAGGTACCCGTCGGGACCGACGCGGTCGTCGCGCTGCCGTACTCCTCCGGCACCCAGGGCCTGCCCAAGGGCGTCATGCTCACCCATCGCAACCTGGTCGCCAACGTGGCGCAGACCGCTGACGTCCTGGGCACCGGCGAGGGCGAGGTGTTCATGGGGGTGCTGCCGTTCTTCCACATCTACGGCATGAACGTCGTCATGAACGTCGGCCTGGTGGCCGGGGCGACCATCGTCACGATGCCGCGCTTCGACCTGCAGCAGTTCCTGCAGCTGCACGCCGACCACCGGGTGACGCGCTCGTTCGTCGCCCCACCCATCGTCGTCGCGCTGGCCAAGCACCCCGCGGTGGACGGGGTGGACCTGTCCGCCCTGGTGCAGGTGGTCTCCGGCGCGGCGCCGCTGTCGGCCGAGCTCGCGGCCGAGGCCTCGGCCCGGCTGGGGGTGGAGATCGTCCAGGGCTACGGCATGACGGAGATGTCACCGGTGTCGCACTTCACCCGCCCGGGGCAGTACCGGGCCGGCTCCGTGGGCGTGGCCGTGGCCAGCACCGAGCACCGGGTGGTGGACCCGACCACGGGGGAGGACCTGGGCGTGGACGCCGACGGCGAGCTGTGGGTGCGCGGGCCGCAGGTGATGGCCGGGTACCTGGGCAACGCCGAGGCGACCGCGGCCACGCTGGACGCCGACGGCTGGCTCCGCACCGGGGACATCGGGCACGTGGACGCCGACGGCTACCTGTTCGTGGTCGACCGGCTCAAGGAGCTCATCAAGGTCAAGGGGTTCCAGGTGGCGCCGGCGGAGCTCGAGGCGCTGCTGCTGACCCACCCCGACGTGGCGGACGCCGCGGTGGTGGGGGTGGTGGACGCCCGGGCCGGGGAGCTGCCCGTGGGGCACGTCGTGCTGAAGGCGGGAGCACAGGCCGGCGCGGAGGACGTGATGGCGTTCGTCGCGGAGCGGACGGCGACGTACAAGCACCTCGACCGGCTGCTGGTGGTGGACGCGATCCCGAAGTCCGCGTCGGGGAAGATCCTGCGACGGGTGCTGCGGCAAGAGCTCGCGGGCCCGGCCTGAGGGCCGGGACGGGTGGTGCGGCGGGGCGGGTGGGTCAGGCGGCGCGGTTGCGGTTGATCAGGTCCTCGAGAGGGGCCACGGCGTCCGCCGGGTGGCGGGACAGGATCGCGTCGAGCTCGGCGCGGTCGGACGGGGAGCTGTAGGACGCCAGCTCGCGCTGCAGCTGACGGGTCTCGGCCCGGTGCACACGGCGCGCACGGAGGTCGTCGCGGGTGGCGGTCCACATGGTCGTCAGGTTCGTCATGGTGCAAGTGTCCGTGACCTGCGTCGATGCGTCCAATGACCATGATGGCGACGAAGCATGCGCTAGCGTCATGGGATGGAGACCGAGACGCTGCGCTGGTTCCAGCAGGTCGCCGACGGCGTGACCGTCACCGAGGTGAGCCAGGTCGAGCACATCAGCCAACCCGGGTTGTCCCGGGCGCTGGCCCGGCTCGAGGTGGAGGTCGGCACGCCGTTGCTGCGCAAGCAGGGCCGCACGCTGCGGATGACGGAGGCCGGGGCGGCGTTCAAGCGGCACGTCGACGTGGCCCTGCACGAGCTGGACGACGGCCTGGCGGCGGTCGAGCAGCTGCTGGACCCCGAGACCGGTTCCGTCGGGGTGGCGTTCGAGCGGTCGATGGGCACCTGGTTGCTGCCGCAGCTGGTGCGCGGCTTCCACGCCGACCACCCGGGCGTCCGGGTCCGGCTGCTGCGCAGCGCGGCCTCGACGGACGCACCACCGGACTCCGGCCCCGTCGACCTGCAGCTGGCCAGCCGACGGCCCGGCACCCCCGGGCTGGGTTGGGCGCGCATGCTCACCGAGCCGCTCGTGCTGGTGGTGCCCGTGGGTCACCGGCTGGCCGGTCGAGGGGCGACGGGCCTCGCGGCCGCGGCGGAGGAGCCGTTCGTCGTGATGCGGGGCCCGTCGCCCTTTCGTCGCTCCCACGACGAGCTGCTGGCCGCAGCGGGGGTCGAGCCCGACATCGCGTTCGAGGCCGACGACCTGGCGACCGTGCAGGGCTTCGTCGCCGCCGGGCTCGGGGTCGCGCTGGTGCCGGCGTCCGCGGTGGGGGACCGGTGCGACGTGGTCGGGCTGACGGACCGGGGGGCGACGCGCGAGCTGGGCCTGGTCTGGTCCGAGTCGCGCCGGATGCTGCCGTCCGCGCTGCTGTTCCGCGACCACGTGCTCGAGCAGGCCCGGATCGGCCACCTGGCCGCCCCGTTCGCCTGATCGGTCCGGTACGCCCCATTTCCTTGACAGCCGGGACTGAACCGGTTTAAGTGACGAGGTGCCCGACGGCGGGCACCCGGCGCTGGGAGGTGACCGTGGCGGAGCGACCGGTCACCATCGTCGACGTCGCCCGGCACGCAGGCGTCAGCAAGACGCTGGTCTCCTTCGCCCTCAACGACCGTCCCGGCGTCAGTCCCGACACCCGGGAGCGCATCCTGGCCGCAGCGGACGACCTCGGCTGGCGGCCCAGCCACCGGGCCCGGGCGCTGTCCGCGTCGCGGGCCTTCGCCCTGGGCCTGGTGGTGGCCCGCCCGCCGGAGCTGCTGGGGGCCGACCCGTTCTTCCTCAGCTTCATCGCCGGGGTCGAGACCGTCCTCAGCGAGCAGGGCCACGTGCTGGTGCTGCAGGTGGTCCGCGACGAGGCCGCCGAGGCGCAGGGCTACGAACGCCTGGCCCGGGACGGCCGGGTGGACGGGGTGTTCCTGTCCGACCTGCGCCACGACGACCCCCGCCCCGCCCGGCTGCACCGGCTGGGGCTGCCCGCGGTCACCCTCAACGCCACGTCGGGGGAGTCCCCGTTCCCGGCCGTGCGCCTGGACGACCGCGCCGGCATCACGGCGTCGGTGCGGCACCTCGCCGCGCTCGGCCACACCCGGATCGGCCACGTGTCCGGTCCCCGCTCCTACCTGCAC
Source organism: Aquipuribacter aurantiacus (assembly GCF_051216895.1). Taxonomy (NCBI): domain Bacteria; kingdom Bacillati; phylum Actinomycetota; class Actinomycetes; order Micrococcales; family Intrasporangiaceae; genus Aquipuribacter; species Aquipuribacter aurantiacus. Next base: position 185,609 of record NZ_JBPKAO010000007.1, on the reverse strand, counting down.
GGCGACTCCCGGCGCAACGCGTGGGCGGCGGCGATGACGGAGCTGGGCCTGCCGCCCGGGCCGGAGGTCGAGGGCGACTTCACCCCGGCGAGCGGCGCGGCGGCCACCCGCGAGCTGCTGCGCGCCGCCGACCCGCCGACCGCGGTGGTCTACGCCAACGACCTGATGGCCATGGCGGGCGCGACCGCCGCCCGTGAGCTCGGCCTGAGCGTGCCGGGTGACCTGTCCGTCACCGGGTTCGACGACATCGCGCCCGCCGCGCACATGCACCCGCCGCTGACCACGGTCCGCGCCGACACCGTCGGGTGGGGCGAGCGCAGCGCCACCGTCCTGCTGGACCTGGTCGAGGGGCGGACCAGCGAGGACGTCGACCTCCCGCCCGCGCGCCTGGTCGTCCGTCGCTCCAGCGGCCCCCCGGGCCCGCGCCCCCGAACCGCGCACCGGCCCCCGGACCTCGGGCCGTCGTCACCGTCCCGTCCGTCCCGCCGCACCCCCGAGGAGTGACCGTGAGAAGAGTCCTGCCCGCAGCCCTGACCGGGCTGGCCCTGGTGGCCGGCGTCGCCTGCGGAGGTGGTGGCGAGCCGTCCGGCGACGCCTCCGCGGCCGGGGCCACCGGCCCGATCGACATCTGGTACTCCAACAACCAGGAGGAGGTGGCCTGGGGCGAGGCGATGGTCGAGGCCTGGAACAGCGAGAACCCCGACGCGCAGGTCAGCGCCCAGGAGATCCCCGCCGGGCAGAGCTCGGAGGAGGCCATCGCCGCGGCCATCACCGCCGGCAACGCACCCTGCCTGATCTACAACACCTCCCCTGCGGCGGTCCCGCAGTTCCAGCAGGCCGGTGGCCTGGTCAACCTGGACGAGGTCGAGGGCGCACGGGCCTACATCGAGGAGCGGACGGGGGACAAGGCCGAGCAGTACCTCTCGCCTGACGGGGCGTTCTACCAGCTGCCGTGGAAGGCCAACCCCGTCATGATCTTCTACAACAAGGCCATGTTCACCGAGGCGGGCCTCGACGCCGAGAACCCGCCGCTGGCCACCTACGAGGAGTTCCTCTCCACGTCGCGGACCCTGGTCGAGAGCGGGGTCGCCACCCACGCCATCTGGCCCTCGCCCAGCTCGGAGTTCTTCCAGCCGTGGTTCGACTTCTACCCGCTGTTCGCGGCCGAGACCGGCGGCACGCTGCTGGTGGAGGACGGCGAGGCGCAGTTCGCGGGCGAGGAGGGCGTCGCGGTCGCGGAGTTCTGGCGGACGGTCTACGACGAGGGCCTGGCCGGTCGCGAGGCCTACAACGGCGACGCGTTCGGCGACGCGCAGTCCGCGATGTCGATCGTGGGCCCGTGGGCCGTCGCGGTCTACGGCGAGGACATCGACTGGGGCGTCGCCCCCGTCCCGACCTCCAGCGGCGTCGCCGCGGAGGAGGTCGTCACCTTCAGCGACGCCAAGAACGTCGCCATGTACACCGCCTGCGAGAACCAGGGCACCGCGTGGGACGTGCTCGAGTTCTCGACCTCGGAGGAGCAGGACGCGGCGCTGCTGGAGATGACCGGTCAGATGCCGATGCGCCAGGACCTGCCGGCCACGTTCGCGGCGTACTTCGAGGCCAACCCGGACTACCGGACGTTCGCCGCGCAGGCCGAGCGCACGGTCGAGGTGCCCAACGTCCCGGGCTCCATCGAGGTGTGGCAGACCTTCCGTGACGCGTACTCCGAGTCCGTCATCTTCGGCGAGGTCGACGTGCAGGAGGCCCTCACGGGGGCGGCCGAGGACGTCGACGGACTCGTCGGCCAGGGCTAGGCCGACATGGCCACCTCGACCCCGGTCCCCGCGCGTGCGGGGACAGGGGAGCCGGGGGGACGGCCGAGGGCCGGCCGGCGGTGGACGCGCACCTTCGGCCGCCAACCCGTCGGGTACCTGTTCGCCGCCCCGTACGTCGTGTTCCTGGCCGCGGTCTTCGCGTACCCGCTGGGCCTGGCGTTCTGGATGTCGTTCCACGACTTCTTCTTCTCCGCCCCCGGGGTGGTGGTGGACCGGCCGTTCGTCGGCGTCGACAACTACGTCACGGTGCTGTCGGACCCCGACGTCCGACGCTCCTTCCGCAACATCGTGGTGTTCCTCGTCATCAACGTGCCGCTGACGGTGGCGCTGTCGCTGGTGCTCGCGACGGCGCTCAACGGCGCCATCCGGTTCCGGTCGTTCTTCCGGGTCGCCTACTACGTGCCCTACGTCACGGCCAGCGTCGCCGTGGTGGCGGTGTGGCTGTACCTGTTCAGCACCACCGGGCTGGTCAACCAGGTGCTCGGCGGCCTGGCCCCGGACCCGTCCTGGCTGGTCAACTCCGGCCTGGCGATGCCCGTCATCGCGATCTTCGTCACCTGGAAGCAGCTGGGCTTCTTCATCCTGCTGTACCTGGCCGCGCTGCAGAACGTGCCCAAGGAGGTCTACGAGTCCGCCTCGGTCGACGGCGCGGGACGGGTGCGGACGTTCGTCTCCATCACGGTGCCGAGCGTGCGGCCGGCGACGACGCTGGTCGTGCTGCTGTCCACCATCACCGGGGCGAACCTGTTCACCGAGCCGTACCTGCTGACCGGTGGTGGTGGCCCCAACGGCGCGTCGGCCTCGCCGGTCCTGCTGATGTACCAACGGGGGATCGAGCAGGGCAACCCCGACGTGGCCGCCGCGCTCGGCGTCGTCCTCGTCCTCGGCGTCCTCGCCGTCTCGCTGGTCAACCGCTACCTGCTCGAGAGGGACTGACCATGGCGAGCGCGACCACCACGCCCGGCTCCCTCGCCGTGCTCCCGCCCGCCGCGCCGAGGCGGTCGCACCGCGACGGGACGCACACCTCAGTGCCCCGCATGCTGCTGCTGCTCCTGGGCGCCCTGCTGTTCCTGTTCCCCTTCTACTACATGCTCGTCGGGTCCTTCACCGAGGACCCGGACCCCGGGCTCACCGGGCTGGTCCCGGCCCCGGGCGACCTCACCACCTCCAACTACGCCGAGATCGACGGCTCCGTCGACCTGGTCGGGTCGCTGATCAACTCGGGCATCTTCACCGGAGGGGTGCTGCTGGCCACGGTGGTCCTCGGGGTCCTCGTGGGCTACGCGCTGGCCCAGCTGGAGTTCCGCGGCCGCGGGGCGGTGTTCGCGCTCATGCTGCTGGTGCAGGTCGTGCCGTTCCAGCTGCTCATCATCCCGCTGTACGTGCTGATCGTCCGCGACTACGGCCTGTCCGACAGCTACCTCGGGATGATCCTGCCCTTCGCGATCAACTCCACCGCGGTGTTCGTCTTCCGGCAGTACTTCCTGCAGCTGCCGCGCGACCTGTTCGACGCGGCCCGGATCGACGGGGCCGGAGAGCTGCGGATCCTGTGGGCGATCGCCGTCCCGCTGGTCCGACCGGCCCTGCTGACCGCGGTCCTGCTGACGTTCATCGGGCCGTGGAACGAGTTCCTGTGGCCGTTCCTGGTCACCAAGGACCAGGACATGCAGCCCCTGGCCGTCTCGCTCGCCAACTACATCAGCAACGTCTCGGCCCGGGCGGCCAACCCGTTCGGCGCGATCCTCGCGGGCGCCTGCGTCCTCGCCGCGCCGGCGGTGGCCCTGTTCGTCGCCTTCCAGCGCCACTTCGTGTCCAACGACGTCGGTTCCGGCGTGAAGGGCTGACCATGACCACCCCCACGAGCACGACCCCGAGCACCCACGTCCCCTACACGCTCACCCGGGTCGGGGTGGTGATGTCGCCGGACCCGGACGACCCGCACGAGGCCGAGGGTGTCCTCAACCCCGCCAGCGGTCGCGACCCCGAGGGGCGGCTGCACCTGCTGCCCCGACTGGTCAGCGCGGGCAACGTGTCGCGGGTGGGGCTGGCCGAGGTGCTCCTCACCGACGGCGTCCCGACCGGGGTCCAGCGCCGCGGCACCGTGCTGGCGCCCGACGTCGGCTTCGAGCGGGGCACGAGCAACGCCGGCGTGGAGGACCCCCGCGTGACCTGGGTGCCGCGCCTGGGCCTGCACCTGATGACCTACGTGGCGTTCGGGCCGCTGGGGCCGCGGCTGGCCCTGGCCGTCTCGGAGGACCTGAGGAGCTGGCGCCGGCTCGGGCCCGTGCACTTCGGCTACCAGCCGGACCTGGACACCGACCTCAACCTGTTCCCCAACAAGGACGCCGTGTTCTTCCCCGAGCCGGTGCCCGGCCCGGACGGGCGACCGACCTACGCCATGCTCCACCGCCCGATGTGGGACATCGGCTGGGTCCGCCCCGGTGAGGGTCACCACCTGCCGGCGGGCACCACCGACCCCCGGCCCGGCATCTGGATCTCCTACGCCGACGCCGAGGCGGTCGAGGCCGACATCACGGCCCTGGTCGAGCAGGCCCACCACCGACCCGTGGCGCTGTCGCGCTACGACTGGGAGGTCACCAAGATCGGGGCCGGGCCACCGCCGGTCAGGGTCCCCGAGGGCTGGCTGCTCATCCACCACGGCGTCGCCGGGGAGATCGCCGAGGGCTGGGCGCCGCAGAGCCACGTCCACTACGCCGCCGGCGCCATGCTCCTGGACCCGGCCGACCCCGCCCGCGTCCTGGCCCGGACCGACCACCCGCTGCTCGCACCGGAGACCCCGGACGAGCGGTCGGGCACCGTGCCGAACGTCGTGTTCCCCACCGCCGTCGAGGAGGTCGACGGCCAGCGCTACGTGTTCTACGGCATGGCCGACTCCAAGATCGGCGTCGCCCGGCTCGACCGGGTCGACGGCGACGTCGCCGCGACCCCCGCCCCCGACCAGGGAGAGACCCCATGACCACGCCCCGGCATCTGCTCGTGCCCGTCCTCGCGCTCGCGCTGGGGGCCGGTCTGCTCGCCCCCGCCGCCACGGCCGCCCCCGCGCCCCCGGCCGGGGCCACCGTCGCCGCGGTCGTGGACGGCCCGCTCGCCAACCTGGACCACCTCGACTTCCTGGGTGACACGGTCGCCCCGCCCGCCCAGGAGGGCCACACCACGTACCGCCTCGACGAGGAGCCCGGGGTGGGCGTGCTGTGGACCTACGCCGACGCGCGGGGCGACGGCGTGTTCGAGCGGGTCGGGGGCGGGCCCTACGACCCGGCCACCGACACCTGGGGCCAGGGGGCGTTCAACGCCGACGACCTGACCCGGGCGGCCGTGGTCTACCTGCGCCACTGGCAGCAGACCGGGGACCTCGACAGCCGCGACAGCGCCTACCAGCTGCTGCGCGGCACCACCTACCTGCAGACCGTGACCGGTCCGGACGCCGGCAACGTCGTGCTGTGGATGCAGCCGGACGGCACCCTGGAGCCCAGCCCCGAGCCGGTCGAGCTGCCCGACCCCAGTGACTCCGACGCCTCCTACTGGCTGGCCCGGACGGTCTGGGCGCTGGGCGAGGGCTACGCGGCCTTCGCCGAGCACGACCCGGCGTTCGCCGCCTTCCTGCGCGAGCGGATGGACCTGTCGCTGGCCGCGCTCGAGCGTCAGGTGCTCGACGACCACGGCACCTGGGAGGTCGCGGACGGCCGGCGCGTGCCCGGCTGGTTGATCGTGGACGGCGCCGACGCCAGCGCCGAGGCCGTCCTCGGCCTGGCCGCCTACGTCGACGCCGCTCCGGCCGACGACCCGGTGACCGGGCGGGCCGAGGTCGCCATGGCCCAGCTCGCGGAGGGCATCGCGGCCATGTCGGGCGGTGACGCCCAGCAGTGGCCCTACGGCGCGATCGTGCAGTGGACCCACTCGCAGTCGTTCTGGCACGCCTGGGCCTCGCAGATGCCGGCCGCCCTCGCGGTGGCCTCCGACGGCCTGGACCGTCCGGACCTGCTGCCCGCCGCGGTCACCGACTCCGCGGTGTTCACCCCGCACCTGCTGACCTCCACGGGGATGGTCAACGGCTGGCTGCCGGTGCCCGGGGACCTGACCCAGATCGCCTACGGCGTCGACTCGCGGGTGCAGTCCCTGGTCGCGGTGGCCGACGCCGCGGACCGGCCGTCGCTGGACCGCCTCGCCGGTCTCACCGCGTCCTGGTACTTCGGTGCGAACCGGGCGGGCGAGCCGATGTACGTCGCGGAGACGGGCGTCACCTACGACGGGCTGAGCGCGGCGGGGGACATCAACCGCAACTCCGGCGCCGAGTCCGCGATCCACGGCCTGCTGACCATGCTGGCCCTGGACGCCCGGCCCGACGTCGCGGCTCTCGCCCAGGCCTCGACCGAGCTCGTCGAGCTGGACGGGGTGCAGGTCGTCGAGGCGGAGTCCGCCACCGGGCGGGGGGCCACCGTCGTCACCCCGCCCTCGGCCTGGACGGGGGAGTCGCAGTGGAGCGCCGGCGCCTACCTGTCGATGGCCGGTGGGTCGTCGGTCACCTGGGCGGTCCCCGTCGACGACCAGCCCCGGCTGGTGTCCCCGGTGGTCGACCTGGTGCCGGACCGACGGGCCCCGGTGCTGACGTTCAGCGCCGACGGGGCCCCGCTCGGTCGGCTCCTGGTCGGCAGCGGCGGCGAGCAGGGCGTCACCGAGGCGCCCGGCGCCATCCTGCCGACCACCCTGCGCGGCGTGCTGGCACCCGGTGGCACCGAGGTGACCGCCGGCAGCAGCCGACGCGGCGCCGACCCGGCCCGGGTGGACGCCCTGCTGCTGAAGCCGTTCGTGTCGCGGCTGGTCACCGACGGTCCGGACGGCGGGACGGTGCTGCTGCACAGCGCCGCGGACTCCGCGCGGACCGTCTCCGTCGACGCACCCGGCGCCGGCCCCGTGGTCGTCGAGGTGCACGACGCGACGGGCGCCCTGGTGCGGCGGACCGACGCCGGGGCGGGACCGGTACCGGTCCAGGTGCTGCCCGGCGGGTTCACGCTGGTCACCGGCTGAGGCCGGGGCCGATCACGCCGGGGCCGATCACGTCGGGGCCGATCACGTCGGGACGATCACGCCGGGGCCGGAGGCGCGGTCGCTCCGGTGGTCGGCCCCCGTGCGGTGCCTCGCGGTCAGTCCTTGGCCGCGCCCCAGCCGTGCCAGCGCTCGACCTGCACGTGCACGGTGACGCGGGGGCGGTCGCGGGACGGGTAGTCCTGGCCCGTGTAGTGCCGGGACAGCCGGTCGATGTCGGCCAGGCCCTCGTCGGGGCGGGTCGAGACCACGCGGCCCTGCACGCTGACGTGGGTGTACCAGTCGTCACCCGCCAGCGCGGTGAGCGAGACCCGCGGGTCCTTCTCCAGGTGCTTGAGGCGGGCGCGACCGGCGTCCAGACCGAGCATCACCGTGCCGTCGTCCTCCACCAGGTACCAGGTGGCGACGGTCACCGGACGGCCGTCGGCCGCGATGGTCGCCATGACCGCCGGGTTGGGGCGGGCGAACAGCTCCGCGACGTCGTCGGGCATCGGGGGGACGGGCACGAGGGCCTCCTGCTGGTGGGGGTGGTCGGGTGCGGCGACCGTATTGTCCCCCCTGTCCCGGTACGCCGGGCGGGAGACGACCCGACGCGCCGGTGGTGCTGGACCGGGGCCGCCCTCCGGGGGATGCTCCCACTCCAGTCGGTGGAGCCGCGGGAGGGGCGATGCACCTGCCTGAGCCCGTTCGAGCCACCCTGCGTGACTGCGACGACGAGACCGTGCGCGCCGTCTACGAGGACCTGCTCGCCCCGGTCTTCCGTCCGGAGGAGCTGCTGTCGCCCGAGGAGCTCCGCACGGCCTACGGGACCGGCGGTCGGTCGCCGTCGACGGTCCTGCTCGCCGGCGGTCGTCCGCTGGCCGTGATGCTCGGGGAGTGGTTCCAGGACCGCCGGGTGCTGCTGCTGTCGTACCTGTCGGTGTCCGACGCCGCCCGCGGCTCGGGGCTGGGGACGACCCTGCTCACCGAGGACCTGCCGACCTGGTGGGGTGACGCGCCGGCGCCCCTGGTCCTGGCCGAGGTGGACGACCCGGCCGTGTGGCCCAGCGAGGCCATGGGAGGCGACCCGCAGGCGCGGTTGCGGTTCTACGGCCGCCACGGGGCGAGCCTCGCCCCGCTGCCGTACGTCCAGCCGTCGCTGCAGGGAAGCTCGGCCCGGGTGGACGGCATGCTGCTGCTCCGCCTGGGCGAGGCGGAGGGCGAGGTGGCCGGGCTCGCGGACTTCCTCCGGGAGTACTTCGTCGCCTGCGAAGGCCCCGGTGCCCTGGACGACCCGGAGGTCCTGGGCCTCCTCGAGCTCGCCGCCCGCCACGACGAGCAGGGCGAGTGGTGGGACGTGGCCCGATGGCCCGAGGTCCGCGGCACGGGTGCCGCCGCCGAGGAGGTGACGCCGTGAGCGTCACCCGCTGGCGCGAGCACCCCGAGCACGTCCTGAGCCGGGAACGAGGACGCCGGGAGTTCTTCCACCGCTACGACATCACCGTCGCGGAGGTGACCCGGCGGTACGACTGGCGGTGCCCGGACGGGGCGGCGTCCGAGGCCCACGACCTCCCGCCGTCGGGCTGAGGCTGGTCATGGGGGGACGTGGGGAGCAGATCCGCGAGACCGGTGGTGCGACCGAGACCCACGCCGAGACCGAGGAGAGCGACGGTGCGGCGCAACCGGCGGGGGAGCGTGACCGGAGGCCGGTGGCGAGGTGGGTGACCGTCCTGCTGACGATCACGGGTGTGGTCCTCGCGATGGCGATCGGATGGCTGTCGTTCGCCGTGCTCCCGGCGCTGCTGTACCCGGTCGTGCCCGGCATGGAGATGGATGTCGACGAGGTGGGCGACGGGGTCCGGGCGGAGGTCGAGATCGCGAGGCTCGGCTACCAGGCAGAGACGCGCACCGCAGTGACCCAGCTCCTCATCGGGATCACCGGCCTGTCCGCCGCTCTGCTGGCGTGGCAGCAGTTCCAGCGGACCAAGGAGAAGGAGCGTGCAGAGGCTCACCTGGCCTCGCGTCAGCTGCAGCTGACGCGTGAGAAGGAGCAGGAGGAGGGTCGTCGGGTGCTGCTGCAGGGCCACCTGGCTCTCCTGGGCAAGGCGATGGAGATGCTGTCCAACAAGTCGTCGGCCGTCCGGATCGGCGGTCTCTTCTCGCTGGACAGCCTCGCTCGTCAGTCGGAGGAGCACCGGCCCGCCTGCGCGGCAGCGCTCAGCGCCTACATCCGTGAGCAGCGGGGCGGCGCCATGCTGGGCGGCGACGAGTCCGAGGGGCCGGTGGGCACGAGCCTCGAGGACAAGATCGCAGCCGCACCCCAGCACAGCCCGGACGCTGACGTCACCGCGACCAAGGCGGCGCTGGAGCGCTGGGGACGCAACTCCGGGGGCCTGCCCGCAGACGTCGAGACCGCCCTCGAGCTCCTGATGGGTTTCGTCAAGGACTTCGGCGACCACATCGACGAGCTCAACCTCTCCAACGCGGACCTGTGCCTGGCCAACCTCGAGGGCGTCACCCTCGACGAGATCGACCTCACGGGCTCCCAGCTGCGAGGGGCGTACCTCAACGGTGTGTCCCTCGCGCGCGCCAGGCTCGTGGGGACGGACCTGCGCGACGCCGTTCTCATCGACGTCCGTCTCGACGGCGCCGTCTGCGGCCGCAGGACCGAGGTGGAGGGGGCAACCTTCTGGGGCGTCAGCCGAGTAGGCGTGAGCAACGACGAGGACCTCGATTGGCCGGAGGACCGCAGCACGCCGAAGCAGGAACCGACGTTCGCCGACATCGATCGATCCAGGGGTACCTGACAGGGGGATGACATGGCCAGTACGTCGCACAACGAGGTGTTCGTGGGTCGCGAAGCCCTGCTCGACAAGCTGCGGGCGGCGGTGCGGAGGCCCGAGGGCGTCCGGGCCGGTGACCTCGTCGGGGACTCGGGCGCAGGACGCACGACACTGCTGAGGCGCATCAAGGACGACAAGGACGGCTTCCCGGACGTGGTGCTGGTGGACCTCCTCGACTTCGACCCGGGGCACCCGGGGCAGACCGGGGAGCGGGTCTCCGTCGGAGCCGTGCAGGCCAGCTTCGGTCAGCTGTGCCGAGTCCTGCTGGAGATCCTGCACCAGGTGGACGCCGCGGAAGGTCAGGCGGCCGTGGAGGCGAAGGTCAACGAGTCGCGGCAGCAGAGCGTCGTGGCCGGACGCGTCAGCGACCTGGACATGAGCCTCGAGGAGCTGGAGAGGGCCTTCGACCCGCAGGACCTGGCACTGGCCTGGGTGGACGCAGCGGAGAAGGTGATCGCGACCTTCGCGGTGCAGTGGCAGCTCCACCTCGAGCGGAGCGGGACGAGACCGGTGGTCCTCTTCGACAACTTCGACCGCGTGGCCGAGCAGGAGCTGGGGGTCTGGCTCCTGCGGCACGTCGCGGGGGACGGGTCCGACGGCGCGGGGCGTGCGCTGGCGGACTCGTTCGTCGTGCGCACGCGCACCCCGCCGAGTCGGACGCCGCCTGACGAGAACGACACGGACAGCACCCGGACCCCGGTGCAGCTGGAGGCGAAGAACCTGTCGGCGAACGACGTCAGGAAGTACCTGAACACGATCAACCAGGGACCTGCCGTCGAGAAGGCCATCTCGCAGCTGGTCTTCGAGCTCACCGAGGGCCACGCCGCCACACTCCGGTTGGTGGGCGACCTGCTGCGCGGCGCGTTGCGGCAGAACTCCGCCGCGAGGCTCCTGGAGGGGCTGGAGGACACGGAGGAGGAGCGTGCCGCAGAGCTCATCGAGCGCGTCCTCGAGGCGAGGGACCAGGAGTGGCTGATCGACGTCGTCCGTGCCGTGGCCGTTCCCCGGAGGTTCGACGCCCAGCTCATGAGCACGCTGACGCCCGAGGTGGACACGAGCTCGTTGCCGAAGAGCAAGCCGTTGTTCCAGACGGTCCTGAGCCTCTCCTGCGTGGAGCCCTCGACCGACCGGAAGGCGGCCCGGGTCAGCCGGTTCGTGCGGACCAGCATGCTCACGCGGATGCGGGTCAACTTCCCCGATGAGCTGCAGCACCTCCACGAGCTCGCGGAGGCCCACTACCGGACCGTGCTGAAGAAGGACCAGGAGGACAGCAAGGGCGTGGTCCGCAGCTACGGCGACTGGTACCTCACGGAGTCGCCCGAGTGGCAGCAGAAGCAGCGCGAGTGGCTCTACCACGCGGCCCATGTGGGCGAGTCACGACGGAAGGAGGTCGTGCTCGAGGCGGCCACGCTGTTCCTCGACGCCTTCTGGTGGTGGGGCATGTACCTGCACTACGACTTCTGCGACCGGCTGCTGGCCGACCTCACGGACCTGGTGGGCCGGGCCTGGGCCAACAGGTCGACAGGCACCTCCGGTCTCCAGACGGACTGGCCGGAGATGTCTCTGCTCCAGCAAGGCCTCGAGGTCCTGCTGCACGAGTACCCGCTCCGGTCGCACAAGTCACCCGTCGCCAGGTGGGACCAGGTCGAGGGCGCGCTGGACTCCATCGAGGCGGCCTGCGGGCTGAGTCGGCGACACACCCAGCTCAGCGACGAGGAGACGCACGTCTCGGCGTTGATCCACCTCTTCCGCGCGCACGCGTGGCGCTTCCGGGCAGTCGACCCGCTGGACGCGTCGGCGAACTGCGAGACCGCCGTACGCCTGTACGAGCAGGCCAACGAGCTGTTCGCCGGGGGCAGGCAGGACGACAGCTGGGACAGGGCCTGGGTGGACTTCGAGATGGCGGACACGCTGATCACCAGGGTGAGGACCGCCGGGGAAGCGCTGTCGGCCGCGGATCGTCGTCGGGTGATGAGCCTGGCCAGGCGGGCGGCGGAGGAGATCCAGGCGCTGGACCCCGGGGCGGAGGGGGGCCGGACCGGGGCGGAGGTGCGGTCGGACGACGGCGACGGGTACACCGACCACGAGCTGATGAGCGACCTGCACCGGCTCCGGGCCGACATCGCCCAGATCGACGGCGACGCCTACGACGCGGCCGGGTGGCTGGGTCGTGCCGTCAGGCACGCGTACCTGTTCCACGTCGCCGGCCCGAACACCCCGCCGGACGAGTACACGATGCAGTTCTACGTCGACATCAGAGCGCGGGCCATCAGCCTCCTGGCCTCGCTGTGGAAACGAGGGGAGCACGAGCTGGCCGAGCGTTCCGCGGTCCGCATGTGGCACTTCGCGAGGAGCCTGCCCGAGACACAACCCTGGGTCGGGAGGCCGTTGGCGGAGCTGCTGGCGGAGGCTGCGGGAGGGACCCCGGTGCCCTTGGCCGAGGCGCTCTTCGTCCGGGGGCCCGACGTCACCGAGCTGGGCCCCGGCACCTTCACCTCGCCCTACGCCGCGGCCGTCCGTCGGGAGGCCTACGTCGCGGCCAAGGACGGTGTGCTGGTGGACCTGCAGGACGCCTTCGGCCCGCTCTCCTCCTGATGGCGCCACGACCGCAGGTCATGGGCCGGGGCGCGGCGACCACGGCAGGCCCTCGTCCGACCCCTGGCACGACGAGGGCCGGGTCCCGAAGGACCCGGCCCGATCGTTCTCGTGTGTCCGAGGGGGGACTTGAACCCCCACCCCCGTTAAGGGACTAGCACCTCAAGCTAGCGCGTCTGCCAATTCCGCCACCCGGACGAGTGGACCGCCACGGGCATGGTGCGGCCGTGACGAGCGCGACCGGAAAGATAGCACGCAGGCGAATCGCCGGGCACACCTGCTGGTCCCGGCGGTCCATGGCAGGTTGGGTGGGCACACCACCGCCCCAGGAGGTCCCACGATGTCGCCGAAGCTGCTCGTCCTCGCTGTCATGACCACGGCGGTCATGGCGTCGGCCGGGGGGTGCAACGGGCTGCCCGGGGGGACCCCGACCCAGATCCCCACGGACCTCCCGATCACCATCCCGACGGCCCTGCCCAGCGGGGTGCCCACGGTGCTCCCCGAGGTCCCGGTCGAGACCGCGGTCCCGCCCGTGGTCGCACCGACGACGGACGCGGAGGCGGCTCCGGCCCCCACCGTGCCCGCACCCGTCCCGAGCGCGGTGGTGTCCGAGCCCGCGGCGAGCGCGTCGGCCGAGCCCGGCCTGGTCGACGCCGCCGCGGACGCCGCGGGTGGCATCCCGTGGTGGGGCTGGCTGCTGCTGGTGCTGGCCTTCGTCGGCCTGGTCGCGGCCATCCTCGCGCTGCGACGGGCCCGCGCCTCGGAGCTGGCCTGGGCGGCGCAGTGGCACGAGCTCACCGGTGAGGCCCGTTGGCTGGACGAGCGGGTGGTGCCGGCCGTGCAGGACCGGGCCCTGGACCCGAGCACGCTGGCCACCCGCTGGCAGGACGGCGCCCACCGCTTCGACGACCTGGACCGTCGGGTCTGGGCCGCGACCAACGAGGAGCAGAAGCCGGCCCGCGCCGCCGACCTCAACGCCCTGTCGGAGGCGCTGCTGCGGCTGCGCGACGCGCTGGACACCGAGGTGGCGCTGCGTACCAGCGGCGTCGAGCAGCCCGGCCTGCCGGACGCCGCGCAGACGGTCGCCGACGCCCGCGACGAGCTGCGGCGGACGGTCACCGAGCGCACCCGCTGACCGCGGGCTCGCCGGGGGACCGACCCGGGGGACCACCGGGGGGCGGCACGTAGGGTGCTGCGCATGAGCGAGCAGACCGCACCGACCGCCGACGAGCTCGTCACCGACATCTGCGCCGACCTGCTGCGCATCGACACGTCCAACTACGGGGACGGCTCCGGACCGGGGGAGCGCAAGGCCGCCGAGCACGTCGCCGCCCTGCTCAGCGACGCGGGCCTGGAACCGGAGCTGGTCGAGAGCGAGCCCGGACGCGCGAGCGTGGTCGCCCGCTGGGAGGGCGAGGACCCCGGCCGTGACGCGTTGCTGCTGCACGGCCACCTGGACGTCGTCCCGGCCGAGGCGTCGGACTGGGCCGTCCACCCGTTCTCGGGCGAGGTCGTCGACGGCGAGCTGTGGGGCCGCGGCGCGGTCGACATGAAGGACATGGACGCGATGATCCTGGCCAACGTCCTGGCGATGCGCCGGGCCGGTGAGCGGCCCCCGCGCGACGTCGTGCTGGCGTTCCTGGCCGACGAGGAGGCCGGCGGCATGAAGGGCGCCCGCCACCTGGTCGAGAACCGTCGCGAGCTGTTCGACGGCGTCACCGAGGCCGTCAGCGAGGTCGGCGGGTTCTCCGTCGAGGTCGCCGGCACCCGCGCCTACCTGCTGCAGGTGGCCGAGAAGGGCCTGCTCTGGCTGCGGCTGACGGCGACCGGCCGGCCGGGGCACGGCTCGCAGGTCCACGACGCCAACGCGGTCACCCGCCTCGCCGGCGCCGTGGCGCGCATCGGCGCCCACCGCTGGCCGACGTCGCTGCCGGCGTCGGTCCAGGCCTTCGCCGAGGGCTACGGGGCGCTGTCCGGGTCCCCGCTGCCGATCCACGACGTCGAGGCCCTGGAGGCCGAGCTCGGCACCACGGCCCGCTGGATCCGGGCCACCACCCAGAACACGTCGACCCCGACCGTGCTGCAGGCCGGGTACAAGCACAACGTCGTCCCCGCCCGGGCCGGCGCCCTGGTGGACTGCCGGTTCCTGCCCGGTGACCGCGACCACGTCATGCGGACCGTCCACGAGCTGGCCGGCGAGGGCATCACGATCGACGTGGTCCACGAGGACCGCGCCCTGGAGACCACCGCGGACGGCTCGCTGGTCGACGCCATGACCGCGGCCCTGCAGGCGGAGGACCCCGGGTCCGCGGTGCTGCCGTACTGCCTGTCGGGCGGGACGGACAACAAGCACTTCGACCGGCTTGGCATCCGGGGGTTCGGCTTCGCCCCGCTGCGGCTGCCGAGCGGCTTCGACTTCGCGTCGCTCTTTCACGGCACCGACGAGCGGGTGCCGGTGTCCTCGCTGGAGTTCGGCGCCCGCACCCTGGGACGGTTCATCCGGACCTGCTGAGGGGGGCCGCCGGCCCGCCCCCGGGCGGGCCGGACCGCTCAGATCGTGCGGGAGACCCGGATGATCCGCCGTCGCAACCACATCTTGCGGGCACCGCCGACGTAGATGCGGGTGCGCGCCAGCTCCCACTTGCCGTACTCCGCGGCGTCGGTCAGCTGCTGGCGCAGCTCGCCCCGGTCGGCACCTCGGCCGACCACCATGACGCGGTACTCGAACTCGGCCGGTGGACGTGTCGCGGTCGTCATCGGGACCGATGGTGCCACCCCGGCGTACACCGAAACGGACGGCACGCCAGATCCGGCTGCCGCACCGGGTCCCGGCGGCGCTACGGTTCCGTCATGGCCTCCGACCCGCGCGCCGCACTGGACCAGTTCGTCGTCGCCCTGCAGCGTCACTTCGAGGCGGCGTCCGGCCGTCGTTCGGAGCTGGACCCCGGTGTCGTGGCGGCCTACGACGAGCTGGCCGCGGCCTTCGTCGCCTACGACGACGCCCTGTTCGACGCCTACGACGAGGTCACCCCCTTCGACCTCACGGACGAGGACGACGAGGAGGACGACGAGGACTACGACGACGACGAGGACGAGGACGAGGACGACCTCGACGACGACGAGGACGAGGACGACGAGTCCGAGGACTCCGGCCCGGTCGACGCTCCCCGGCTCTGACCCGGCTGCCCGCGGCGCTCGGACCCGGCCGCCGCGGCGCCGACCCGGCCGCCCCTGGGCGCCCCGCTCAGTAGGCGAGCAGGTCCGACACCTCGTCCAGGACGCCGACGATCTCGTCGGGCAGCTCCACGTCCAGGGCCGGCAGCGCCCCCCGCAGCTGGGCGGCCGTGCGCGGGCCGGTCACGGCCGAGCTGACCACGTCCTTGTCCAGCAGCCAGGCCAGCGCGAGCGCCTGGGGCGAGCACCCGAGCCCGTCCGCGGCGGTGACCACCGCCTCGACCACCCGACGTGCGGTCGACGTCAGGTGCGGCGACACGAAGCTGCTCAGGTGCGTCGAGGCCGCCCGGGAGTCCGCGGGCGTGCCGACGCGGTACTTGCCCGTGAGCACGCCCCGACCCAACGGGCTCCACGCGAGCACACCCAGGCCCAGGGCCAGCGCCGCGGGCTCCACCTCGCGCTCCACACCGCGGGCGACCAGCGACCACTCCACGCTCGTCGCGACCAGGTCCGGCTCCAGCGTGGCGGCGCGGGCCGTCTGCCACCCGCTGTAGTTGCTCACCCCCACGTAGCGGGCCCGCCCGGTCCGCTGGGCCCACTGCAGCGCCGACAGGGTCTCCGCCAGGGGGACCTCCGGGCTCCAGGCCTGCACCAGCCACAGGTCGACGTGGTCGGTGCCCAGCCGGCGCAGCGTGCGGTCCAGGGACGCCATCAGCCGACCCCGGGACACGTCCACCCGCGGGCTGCTGAGCTCACCGTCCACCCCGGCCTTGGCCACCACCCGGACCTGCTCGCGCGCCACCACCGACCCGATCAGGCCACCCAGGACCTCCTCGCCGACGCCGATGCCCGCGGTGGTGTCGATGGTCGTGCCGCCGGCCTCCAGGAAGACCTCGAGGATCTCACCGGCCTCGTGCACGTCGGTGTCGGCGCCCCAGTGCAGGGTCCCGAGCGCGAGCGCCGAGATCGTCAGCCCGCTGGTCCCCACCGCTCTGTGCTCCACACGGGCAGCGTAGGGGGGTGGCTAGGGTGGGCCGCGTGCGACTAGGGGTGAACCTCGGGTACTGGGGTGCAGGGAACGACGCCGACAACCTCGCGCTCGCCCGGGAGGCCGACCGGCTCGGCTACTCGGTCGTCTGGGTGGCCGAGGCCTACGGCTCCGACGCGCCGACGGTGCTGTCGTGGATCGCGGCGCAGACCTCGACCGTCGACGTGGGCAGCGCGATCATGCAGATCCCCGCCCGGACCCCCGCGATGACGGCCATGACCGCCGCGACCCTGGACACGCTGTCCGGCGGACGCTTCCGGCTGGGGCTGGGCGTGTCCGGGCCGCAGGTGTCCGAGGGCTGGCACGGCGTCCGCTTCGACGCGCCCATCGGTCGCACCCGGGAGTACGTCGACGTCGTCCGTCTCGCGCTGTCCCGTCAGCCGGTCGCCTACTCCGGTCGCCACCACGTGCTCCCGCTGCCGGACGGGCCCGGCAAGGCGCTGCGGCTCACGGTCGTCCCGGTCCGTGACCGGCTCCCGGTCTACCTGGCCTCGCTGGGGCCCAAGAACCTCGAGCTGACCGGCGAGGTCGCCGACGGCTGGCTCGGGCTGTTCGTGTCCGCCGAGCACGTGGGGGAGTCCCTGGAGCGGCTGCTGGCCGGACGTCGGGTCGCGGGCCTGGACGACCTCACCGGGTTCGACGTGTGCGCCACCAGCCCGCTCGTCGTCACCCCCGACGGCCCCGAGGCCGACGTGGTCGAGGCGGCGGCCGACCCGGTCCGCGGCTACGCGGCGCTCTACCTGGGCGGCATGGGCAGCCGGAAGCAGAACTTCTACAACGCCCTGGCCCGGCGGATGGGCTACGAGCAGGCCGCCGAGCAGGTCCAGGACGCCTACCTGGACCGCCGGCCCCGCGACGCGGCCGCGGCCGTCCCCACCGAGTTCGTCGACCGCACGAGCCTGCTCGGCCCGCCCGCACGTATCGCGGAACGGATGGCGGCCTTGGCCGACGCCGGGGTCACTACCCTCAACGTCGTGCCCTTCGCCCCCGATCTGCCCGCCCGTCTGCAGATGCTCCGCTCGGCCGCCGAGGCGCTCGACGCCTCGGGTCGTGCGGGATGAGCGTCGGCTACCTCGAGGGTGCAGTCCTCGGCCTCGTCCAGGGCCTGACGGAGTTCCTCCCCATCAGCTCCAGCGCGCACCTGCGCGTGGTCGGAGAGCTGATGGGCACCGACCCCGGCGCGTCGTTCACGGCCGTCACGCAGATCGGGACCGAGACGGCCGTCGTCGTCTACTTCTTCCGCGACATCGTCCGCATCATCACCGCCTGGTCGCTGTCGCTGGTCGGCAAGCGCCCCCGCGACGACCCCGACGCCCGGATGGGCTGGCTGATCATCCTGGGGTCGCTGCCCATCGGGGTGCTCGGCTTCCTGTTCCAGGACTTCATCCGGGACGACCTGCGCAGCCTGTGGATCGTGGCCACCATGCTCTGGGTGTTCGCGCTGCTGCTGGGCTACGCGGACAAGAAAGCCAGCGAGGTCAAGGTGCTGCGGGACCTGACCTGGCGCGACGGCGTCCTCTACGGCTTCGCCCAGGCGCTGGCGCTCATCCCCGGCGTCTCACGCTCCGGCGGCACGATCACCGCGGGCCTGCTGCTCGGCTACACCCGGGCCGCCGCGGCGCGGTACGCGTTCCTGCTCGCCATCCCGGCGGTGTACGCCTCCGGGCTGTTCGAGCTGCGGGAGATCAGCTCCGGGCCGGTCGCCTGGGGGCCGACGATCCTGGCCACCGTCATCGGGTTCGCCGTGGCCCTGGTCGTCATCCACTGGTTCCTCAAGTTCGTCTCGACCCGCGGGTTCGGCATCTTCGTCTGGTACCGGATCGGCCTGGCCGCGGTCATCTACGCCCTGCTGCTCACCGGGACCGTCCAGGCCTGAGCCGGGCCGAGCGCGCCTGACCCGGGCGGCGGCGCCGACCCGGGCCGGCGGCACGTACCCTCGCCCCGTGCCCACGGTCCTGCTGCTGCGTCATGGTCGGAGCACCGCCAACACCGCCGGTGTCCTCGCCGGCCGTACCCCGGGGGTGCTGCTCGACGACGTCGGGCGCGCCCAGGTGGAGGCCCTGGCCCTGCGACTGGCCCCCGTCGCGCTGTCGGCCGTCGTGTCCAGCCCCGTGCAGCGGTGCGTCGACACCGCCGAGGCCGTACGGGCCGTCCACGGGCCCCGTGGCCGGCTCCGGCACCGCCCCGAGCTCGTCCTGGACGACCGGCTCAGCGAGTGCGACTACGGCGACTGGACCAACCGGGCGCTGAAGGACCTGGCCAAGGAGCCGCACTGGGCCGTGGTCCAGCAGCACCCCTCGGCGGCCCAGTTCCCCGGCGGTGAGGCCCTGCGCGACGTCCAGGCCCGCGCCGTGGCCGCCGTGCGCGACACCGACGCCCGGCTGCGCGCCGAGGTCGGCGAGCACGCCGTCTGGGTCGCGGTCACCCACGGCGACGTCATCAAGGCGGTCGTGGCCGACGCCGTCGGGTCCCACCTGGACACGTTCCAGCGGGTCGTGGCCGACCCCGCGTCGGTCACCGCGATCCGCTACACCGCTACCCGGCCGTTCCTGCTGCGGTCCAACGACACCGGCGGGGACCTGTCCGGCTTCACCGGCACCAAGCCGCGGCGCGGGCGTTCGCGCACGGCTGACAGCTCCGACGCCGTCGTGGGTGGGGGAGCGGGCTCTGGCACCGACGGTCGCGGATAGGGTGGCCAGGTGCCTGTCTACGACTACGACCCGCCCCGGCGCTTCGTCGTCGGGACCGTCGGCGAGCCCGGGCAGCGGACCTTCTTCCTGCAGGCCAGCGACCGGGGCCGCGTCACCTCGGTGGCGGTGGAGAAGGCGCAGGTCCAGGTGCTGGCCCAGCGGGTCGAGGAGCTGCTCGACCTGGTCGTGAGCCGGAGCGGCGGCACGGCGCCGGTCCCCGCGCTGGCCCCCGAGGGCAGCGTCGACACCGACCCGCTCACCACCCCGATCGAGGAGGACTTCCGGGTCGGCGTGATGAGCCTGGCCTGGGACTCCGACCGGGACCGCGTGGTCATCGAGGCGTTGCAGGTCACCGAGACCGACGGCGTCAGCGACCCCGCGGAGGCCGCCGAGGCCGACCCCGCGCTGGGCATGCTGCGGGTCAGCCTGGACGGCGCGGCCGCCCGGGCGTTCGTGGTCCGTGCCGAGGCGGTCGTGCAGGCCGGCCGGCCTTCCTGCCCGTTCTGCGGGGACCCCCTGGACCCCGAGGGGCACGTCTGCCCGCGCGCCAACGGCTACCGACGCTGACACTGGTCGCGTGAGCCCTGCTCGTCCTGGCCCCGACACGTCCGCGACGGACCTGCCCGACGTCGCCCCGACCGACCCCCGGGTGGCGGACCCCGCAGCCCTCGCGGTCGTCCTGATGAGCGGTCGCGTCGAGGTGGTCGGCCGGCTCGTCCAGGCGTCGAACGCCACCCTGCTGGTCGAGGTGTCCCTGGACGGGATCTCGGTGCGGGCGGTCTACAAGCCGGTCCGCGGCGAGCGGCCGCTGTGGGACTTCCCCCACGGCACGCTCGCCGACCGCGAGGTCGCCTCCTACCTGCTGGCCGACGCGGCCGGCTGGGACACCGTGCCGCTGACGGTCCCCCGTCCCGACGGGCCGTTCGGGCCGGGCAGCGTCCAGCTGTGGGTGGAGGAGGTCGACGACGACCCGCTGGTCGACGTCGTCGACCCCGACGACCTGACCGACGGCTGGCTGACGGTGCTGGAGGCCGAGAACGGCGCCGGGGACCCGCTGCTGCTGGTCCACCGGGACGACCCGCGGCTGCGGCGGATGGCGCTGCTGGACGCGGTGGCCAACAACGCCGACCGCAAGGGCGGGCACGTGCTGCGGGGCCCGGGCGGGGCCGTTCGGGGCGTCGACCACGGCCTGACGTTCAACACCGAGGACAAGCTGCGGACCGTGCTCTGGGGCTGGGCCGGGCAGCCGCTGGGCGCGGGGGAGCGGTCCGAGCTCGACCACCTGGCCGACGCCCTGGCCGACGGCTCCCCGCTCACGGAGATGCTCGAGCGGCTGCTGCGCCTGGACGAGGTCGAGCGCACCCGGGAACGGGTCCGCGGGCTGCGGGACGGCGGCGCCATGCCCGAGCCGTCCGGTGGCTGGCCGTCCATCCCGTGGCCGGCGATCTGAGCCCCGCTTCGCCCGGCCCCGGCAGGTCGCGCCCCGGCGCCGCCCGGGTCCCCGGACCGGACCGTGGCGGGGCCGGGTCCGGGGCCGTCGTAGGCTGCGCGCCGTGAAGTCCTGGCCGGAGCCGTCCCTGCCCCACCTGCCCGGAACCGGCCCGGAGGTCCGCCTGTTCGACAGCTCGGTCGGCGACGTGGTCGACGTCCCGGTCCACGGCACGGCCGGGCTGTACGTCTGCGGCATCACCCCCTACGACGCCGCTCACCTCGGCCACGCCGCCACCTACGTCGCCTTCGACCTGCTGCACCGGGCCTGGCTCGACGCCGGCCACCCGGTCCGGTACGTGCAGAACGTCACCGACGTCGACGACCCGCTCCTGGAGCGTGCGACCGCCACCGGCGTCGACTGGCGGGACCTGGCCGAGACCCAGACCGACGTGTTCCGCGACGACATGGCCGCGCTGGCCGTCATCCCGCCGCACGCGTTCGTCGGCGTGACCGAGGTGGTGGGCGACGTCGGGGCCGTGGTGCGACGGCTGGAGCAGGCGGGGGCGGCCTACCGGCTGCCCGTGGACGGCAGCGACGTCGAGGACGTCTACTTCGACGTGGCCGCCGTCGACGACCTGGGCGCGGTGTCGGGCCTGGACCGCGACACGATGCTGCTGCACGCGGCGGAGCGGGGAGGCGACCCCGACCGTCCCGGCAAGCGGGACCCGCTGGACCCCCTGCTGTGGCGGGGCCGCCGCGACGGGGAGCCGTCCTGGCCGTCGGAGGGCCTGCCGGACGGCCGTCCCGGCTGGCACGTGGAGTGCGTCGCCATCGCCCTGGCCGAGCTCGGGCACGCGTTCACGGTCCAGGGGGGCGGGTCCGACCTGGCGTTCCCCCACCACGAGATGGGCGCCGCCCACAGCCACGCCCTGGGCCTGCGCCCGTACGCCCGCAGCTACGCCCACACCGGCATGGTCGGGCTCGACGGCGAGAAGATGAGCAAGTCCAAGGGCAACCTGGAGTTCGTCCACCGGCTGACCGCCGACGGGGTCCCGGCCCACGTGGTCCGGCTGGCGCTGCTGTCCCACCACTACCGCAGCGACTGGACGTGGAGCGCCGCCGAGGTCGAGGCCGCGTCCGCCCGGGCCGCACGCTGGCGCTCCGCCGTGTCCCGGGAGGGCGGGCCCGAGGCCGGGTCCACCCTGGCCCGGGTGCGCGCCGCCCTGGCCGACGACCTCGACGCCCCGACGGCGCTGGCGGCCGTCGACGACTGGTGCACCCGTCAGGAGGCCGGTGAGGGCGCCGAGCCCCACGACCTGGGCGCCCCCGGCCTGGTCTCCCGCGCCGTCGACGCCCTGCTCGGCATCCGGCTGTAGGGCGAGCAGGGCTCGGCTGCTGCTCGGCCGAGGCGCGGCCGGGGCGGGGCCGGGGCGGGGCCGGGGCGGGGCCGGGCCGGGGCGGGGGTCGGCTGCCCCCGTACCGACCAGCGACACAGGAGCTGCCGATCCGGCGGTCCGGCCGTCGAGCCCGCGTGTCGTGTCGCTGGTCGGTACGGCCCGGGGCCCCGCGCGGACGTCGGAGCCCACCGGGACCGCGCCCCGCCCCGGGGCGGGTCAGCGTTCGCGGCGGCGGAGGTACTTCTCGAACTCCCGGGCGATGGCCTCGCCGGACGCCTCGGGCAGGTCGGCGGTGTCGCGCGCCTCCTCCAGCTGCGTCACGTACTCGGCGATCTCCTCGTCGTCGGAGGCGAGCTCGTCGACCCCGCGCTGCCACGCGTCGGCCTCCTCGAGCAGCTCCGTGACCGGGCTCGACAGGCCCGACAGGTCCTCCAGCTTGCCCAGCAGGGCCAGGGTCGCCTTGGGGTTGGGCGGCTGGGCCACGTAGTGCGGCACCGCGGCCCACAACGACACGCCACCCAGCCCCAGCCGGGCCGCCTCGTGCTGCAGCACGCCGACGATGCCGGTCGGGCCCTCGTAGCTGGACACCTCCAGCCCCCACCGCTGCGCCGAGTCCGGGTCCTGCGTGGTGACGCTCACCGGGATGGGGCGGGTGTGGGGGACGTCGGTGAGCAGCGCCGCCAGCGTCAGCACGCGCTGCACGCCGTGGGCGGCCGCGACCTGCAGGATCTCGGCGCAGAAGGTGCGCCAGCGGGTGGACGGCTCGGTGCCGTCGACCAGCAGCACCGTGCGGCCGTGGACGTGCGCCCGCAGGACCCTCGTACCGGGCCAGACCAGCTCACGGGTGCCGTCGGCGGCGACGACCGCCTCGGGCCGGTTGACCTGGAAGTCGTAGTAGGGCTCGGGGTCCAGCTCGGCGACCGGCACGGCCGCCCAGGACTCGACGAGGTGCTCCACGGCGTCGCTCGCGCTGTCGGCGGCGTCGTTCCAGCCCCGGAACGCGGCGATGAGCAGGGGTGCTCCTTCGCCACCGGCGGGACCGTCACCATCGGGGTGAGCCGTACCACCTGCGTCGTTCTCCGTCATGCCACCTCCCGGAACTGCCGGACCGGCGGCAAGCCTACGCACCTACACTCGCGCCCATGACCTCGCGCGCTGCCTCGCTGGTCGAGGCCCTGGCCACCCGGGTCGTCGTCGCCGACGGGGCGATGGGCACCATGCTGCAGGCCGCGGACCCCTCGCTGGAGGACATGCAGGGCCACGAGGGCTGCAACGAGGTCCTCAACGTCACCCGGCCCGACATCGTGCGCTCGGTCCACGACGCGTACTTCGAGGCCGGGTCCGACCTGGTCGAGACCAACACCTTCGGCGCCAACGTCGGCAACCTGGGCGAGTACGGCATCGAGCACCGGGTCCGTGAGCTGGCCGAGTCGGGCGCGCGGATCGCCCGGGAGGCCGCCGACGCGTGGTCCACGCCCTCGCGGCCGCGCTGGGTCATCGGGTCCATCGGGCCCGGCACCAAGCTGCCCAGCCTCGGCCACGCCACCTACGCCTCGCTGCGCGACGGCTACGCCGACCAGGTGGCCGGGATGCTCGCCGGCGGGGTGGACCTGCTCCTGGTCGAGACCGTGCAGGACCTGCTGCAGGCCAAGGCCGCGGTCGTCGGGGCCCGGCGGGCCATGGCGGCGGCCGGGGTCGGCCTGCCCGTCTACGTCCAGGTCACCATCGAGACCACCGGGACCATGCTGCTGGGCAGCGAGACGCCCGCCGCGCTCACCGTGCTGCGCGGGCTGCGGGTGGACGGCGTCGGCCTCAACTGCGCCACGGGCCCCGCCGAGATGGGCGAGCACCTGCGCCACCTGTCCCGTCACGCGGACATGGGCCTGTCGGTGATGCCCAACGCGGGCCTGCCGGTCCTGTCCAAGGGCGGGGCCCACTACCCGCTCACCCCGGCCGAGCTGGCCGACGCGCACGAGCAGTTCACGTCCGAGCTGGGGTTCGCGCTGGTGGGTGGCTGCTGCGGCACCACGCCGGAGCACGTGACCGCGGTCGTCGACCGGGTCGGTGGGGCGGCCCCGAAGAAGCGTCGTCCCCGCCCCGAGCCCGGTGTGGCGAGCCTCTACACCCACGTGCCGTTCCGGCAGGACGTCAGCTACCTGTCGATCGGGGAGCGGACCAACGCCAACGGGTCCAAGGCGTTCCGCGACGCCATGCTCGAGTCGCGCTGGGACGACCTGGTCGACATCGCCCGCGGCCAGACCCGCGACGGCGCCCACCTGCTGGACGTCTGCGTGGACTACGTCGGCCGGGACGGGGTCGCCGACGTCGCCGAGGTCGTCGGCCGGCTGGCGACCGCGTCGACGCTGCCGCTGGTCATCGACTCCACCGAGCCCGAGGTCGTCGAGCGCGGTCTGGAGCTGTCGGGCGGTCGGGGCGTCGTCAACAGCGTCAACTACGAGGACGGGGACGGCCCGGGCAGCCGGTTCGCCCGCGTCATGCCCGTCGTGGTCGAGCACGGCGCCGCGGTCGTCGCCCTCACCATCGACGAGACGGGTCAGGCCCGCACCGCCGAGCACAAGGTCGCCATCGCCGAGCGGCTCATCACCGCGCTGACCCAGGACTGGGGCATGCGCGAGGAGGACATCGTCGTCGACACCCTGACGTTCCCCATCGGGACCGGCCAGGAGGAGACCCGCCGCGACGCCATCGAGACCCTCGAGGCCATCCGGGTCCTCAAGGAGCGCCACCCCGACGTCAACACCACCCTCGGGGTGTCCAACGTCAGCTTCGGCCTGAGCCCGGCCACCCGGGTCGTCCTCAACTCGGTGTTCCTGCACGAGGCGGTCAAGGCGGGCCTGGACTCCGCCATCGTCCACGCCGCCCGGATCGTGCCGCTGTCCCGGATCCCCGCCGAGCAGCTCGACGCCGCGATGGACCTGGTCCACGACCGGCGCCGGCCCGGCTACGACCCGCTGGAGCGGCTGCTCGAGGTGTTCTCCGGCGTCGACACCGCCGGCGTCAAGGCCGAGCGGCAGGCCGAGCTGCTCGCCCTGCCGCTGGGCGAGCGGCTCGCCCGCCGCATCGTCGACGGCGAGCGCAACGGCCTCGAGGCGGACCTGGACGAGGCCATCGCCAACGGCCAGACCGCGCTGGACATCATCAACGACAACCTGCTGGCCGGCATGAAGGTGGTCGGCGAGCTGTTCGGCAACGGCGAGATGCAGCTGCCGTTCGTGCTCACCTCGGCCGAGGTGATGAAGACCGCGGTCGCCCACCTCGAGCCCCACATCGAGAAGACCGACGACGGCGGGCGCGGCACGATCGTGCTGGCCACCGTCAAGGGCGACGTCCACGACATCGGCAAGAACCTCGTCGACATCATCCTGACCAACAACGGCTACACCGTCGTCAACATCGGCATCAAGCAGCCGGTGTCGGAGATCCTGCGCGCCGCCACCGAGCACCGCGCCGACGCGGTCGGCATGTCCGGCCTGCTGGTCAAGAGCACGGTCGTCATGAAGGAGAACCTCGAGGAGATGAACTCCCGGGGCATCGCCGCCGACATGCCCGTGCTGCTGGGCGGGGCCGCGCTGACCCGCGCCTACGTCGAGGGCGACCTGGCCGAGATCTACCAGGGCGAGGTCCGCTACGCCCGCGACGCCTTCGAGGGCCTGCGGCTGATGGACGCGATCATGCAGGTCAAGCGGGGCGAGCGGGACGCCCTGCCCGCGCTGCGGGCCCGCCGGGTCAGGCAGCGGCCGGCGGCGCTGGTGCAGGCCGAGCAGGACGCCCCGACCGGTCGCAGCGACGTCGACCCGGACGCCCCCGTGCCCGTCCCGCCCTTCTGGGGCACCCGCGTGATCAAGGGCATCCCGCTGCAGGAGTACGTCGGCTACCTCGACGAGCGCGCGACGTTCCTGGGCCAGTGGGGCCTGCGCGGGTCCCGGGCCGACGGCGGGCCGTCCTACGAGGAGCTGGTCGAGACCGAGGGCCGGCCGCGGCTGCGGCAGTGGCTGGACACGGTCCGCACCGACGGCATCCTCGAGGCCGCCGTGGTCTACGGCTACGTGCCGGTGTGGTCCGAGGGCGACGACCTGTGCGTCCTGGCCGGCCCGGACTCCGAGGAGGTCGTGGCCCGGTGGACGTTCCCGCGCCAGCGCCGCGACCGTCGGCTCTGCCTGGCCGACTTCCACAAGTCGAGGGAGTGGGTGCAGGCCAACGGTCGCCCCGACGTGCTCGGCCTGCAGCTGGTGACCATGGGCGCCCGGGTCGCCGAGGTGACCGCGACCCTGTTCGAGGCCCACTCCTACCGCGACTACCTGGAGCTGCACGGGTTGTCGGTGCAGCTGACCGAGGCCCTGGCCGAGCGGTGGCACGCCCGCATCCGCGAGGAGCTCGACGTCGTGGCCGAGGACGCCCCGGACATCGACGGCATCCTGGGCCAAGGCTATCGCGGCTCGCGGTACTCCTTCGGCTACCCGGCCTGCCCGGACCTGGAGCACCGCAGCGACCTGGTGCGCCTGCTGCAGCCGCAGCGCATCGGGGTGGACCTGTCGGAGGAGCTCCAGCTGCACCCGGAGCAGTCCACCGACGCCATCGTCGTGCACCACGCCGAGGCCAAGTACTTCAACGCCACCTGACCGGACGGCGCCCCCCCCC
>NZ_JBPKAO010000007.1:156167-158821 GCF_051216895.1 Aquipuribacter aurantiacus | reverse complement strand
ACACCGAGGCCAAGGACTTCAACGCCACCTGACCGGACGGCACCCCCCCCCCCCCCCCCCCAGCACGCAACCCGACGAGGAGCTCCGTGAGCCCGAGCACCACCAGCCAGGCCCTGCCCGCCGCCGTCCTGTGGGACATGGACGGCACCCTCGTCGACACCGAGCCGTACTGGATCGAGGCCGAGACCGAGCTCGTCACCGCCCACGGCGGCACCTGGACCCACGAGGACGGCCTGGCCCTGGTCGGCAACGCGCTCCCGGTCAGCGGGCAGATCCTGGTGGAGCGCAGCGGCATCGACCTGACGTCGGAGCAGGTCGTGGACGCGCTGCTGGAGCGCATGGTCGTCCGGGTCCGCGAGGACCCGCCGTTCCGGCCCGGCGCGCGTGAGCTGCTCCAGGCGTGCGCGGCCGCCGGGGTGCCGCAGGCGCTGGTGACCATGTCCTACGCGAACCTGGCCGGAGCCATCGTGGAGGCGCTGCCCGCGGGCACGTTCGACGCCGTCGTCACCGGCGACGCCGTCACCCACGGCAAGCCGCACCCCGAGCCGTACCTGACCGCGGCGGAGCGGCTCGGCGTGGACCCCGCCCGGTGCGTGGCCATCGAGGACTCCCCGCCCGGCGTCGCCTCCGCCGAGGCCGCGGGCTGCCGGGTCCTGGCCGTACCGCTGCACGTCGCCATCCCGGCCAAGGTCGGCCGCAGCCGCCTGCCGGGCTTCGAGGGGCTCGACGTCCGGATGCTCGGTCGGCTGTCCACAGGGTCGGTCGTCGACCTGGTGCGGTGAGACCGGCCGGTGACGGCGTGACACCACGAATCGGGCGTTCGCGCGATTCGTGATGGAACCGTGACGCCTACCTCGCAAGTTTTGCGCGCCGAGGTCGTAGGTTCGCACGATCCGACCCGCCCCACGGGTCGCACCTACAGGGGAGTCACATGCGGTCAACAATCACGCGGGGCCTCAGGGTCGTGGCAGTCACAGCTGCCGCCGCCCTGGCCCTCACGGCTTGCGGCGGCGACACCGCCAGCACCGACGAGGAGTCCGGCGCGGCCGGCGGGGACGGTTCCGCCTCCGACGCGACGTTCGTCTTCGGCGCCAGCGCCGACCCGGTCATCCTGGACGGCGCCTACGTCAGCGACGGCGAGTCGCTGCGGGTCATCCGGTCCATCTTCGAGGGCCTGGTCACCACGGAGGAGGGCGGCACCGAGATCGTGCCGCAGCTCGCCGAGGAGTGGAGCGCCAGCGAGGACGGCCTGGAGTGGACGTTCAACCTGCGCGAGGGGGTCAGCTTCCACGACGGTGAGCCGTTCGACGCGGAGGCGGTCTGCTTCAACTTCGACCGCTGGTACAACTTCACCGGCATCCAGCAGGCCAGCAACGTCTCGTACTACTGGTCGACCGTGATGGGCGGCTTCGCGGAGAACGAGGACCCGGCGGCGCCGGAGAGCCTGTACGCCTCCTGCGAGGCGACCGACGAGTCGACCGCCGTCATCACCCTGACCCGGCCGTCGTCGACGTTCCTGTCGGCGCTGTCGCTGCCCGCGTTCAGCATCGGCAGCCCGGCGGCGCTCGAGGAGTTCGGCGCCGACGAGATCAGCGGCAGCGGCGAGGAGCCGCAGTTCACGGGCACCTACGGCACCGACAGCCCCACGGGCACCGGTCCGTTCACCTTCGTGTCGTGGGAGCGTGGCAACCAGCTGGTGCTGGAGCGCAACGACGACTACTGGGGCCAGGTGGCCGACATCCAGAACCTCGTCTTCCGGCCCATCGCCGACGGCCCGGCCCGCGCGCAGGAGCTGCAGTCCGGCGGCATCGACGGCTACGACCTGGTGGACCCGGCCGACGTCGACGTCCTGGAGTCCGAGGGCTACACCATCCTGCGTCGCCCGGCCTTCACCGTCGGCTACGTCGGCTTCAACCAGGCCGCGCCGCCGCTGGACAACCTGCAGATCCGGCAGGCCATCGCCCACGCGATCGACCGCGAGAACATCATCTCGACCAACTACCCGGAGGGCTCGTCGGTCCCGACGCAGTTCATGCCGGAGTCGCTGTTCGGCTACGCCGACGACGTCACCACCTACGACTACGACCCCGAGCGCGCCCGCGAGCTCATCGCGGAGTCCGGGGTCACCGACCTCACCCTCGAGTTCTGGTACCCGACCGAGGTCTCGCGTCCCTACATGCCGGACCCCTCCGCGAACTTCCAGCTGATGGCGGCGGACCTCGAGGAGGTCGGCTTCACGGTCGAGCCCATCGGCGCGCCGTGGACCCCGGACTTCCTCGACGCCGCGCAGAGCGGTGGCGCCCCGATCTACCTGCTCGGGTGGACCGGTGACTTCGGCGACCCGGACAACTTCCTGGGCACGTTCTTCCAGGGTGAGAAGCCCGACTGGGGCTTCAACGACCCGGAGCTGTTCGCCCTGCTCGACGAGGCGGAGGCCGAGACCGACATCGACGTCCGCACTGAGCTGTACGAGGAGGCCAACCGGCAGGTCATGGACCTGCTGCCCGGTCTGCCGTACGCCACCACCGAGGCGGCGCTCGCGCTCCGCCCCGGCATCGAGGGCTTCACGCCGAGCCCGGTGTCCAACGAGGTGTTCAACCTGCTGACGGTCTCCGACAGCTGAGCTGAGCCACCTGCCCGTGCGGGTGGCGGTC
>NZ_JBPKAO010000007.1:0-156026 GCF_051216895.1 Aquipuribacter aurantiacus | reverse complement strand
TCTTCTTTTCGTTATCCCCCCCCCCCCCCCCCCCCCCCCCCACGGCCGCGCCATCACCCCGCCCCCTCACGACCCAGACAAGGACCTCGGTGCTCCGTTTCGTCGTACGGCGCCTGCTGCTGCTGGTGCCCATCCTGTTCGGGCTCAGCCTGCTCCTGTTCACCTGGGTCCGCGCCCTGCCGGGTGGCCCCGCGCAGGCGTTGCTGGGGGAGCGGGCTACCCCCGAGGCCGTGGCCGAGCTCAACCGGCTCTACGGCTTCGACCGGCCGGTCATCGAGCAGTACCTCGCCTACATGGGCCGCGTGCTGCAGGGCGACCTCGGCGTGTCGACCACGACCCGTCAACCCGTCACCGACGAGCTGCTGCGGCTGTTCCCCGCCACCATCGAGCTGGCGTCCTTCGCGCTGGTGCTCGCGGTCGGCCTGGGCATCCCGCTGGGGTACGTCGCCGCACGCCGGCACCTGACCTGGGTCGACTCCAGCGCCGTGCTGGCCTCGCTGATCGGTGTCACCATCCCGGTGTTCTTCCTGGGGTTCATCCTCAAGTACGTGTTCTCGGTCCAGCTGGGTCTGCTGCCGTCCTCCGGCCGCCAGGACCCACGGCTGTTCTCCGAGCACCCCACCGGCTTCTACGTGCTGGACGGGCTGCTGGTCGGCCGCCCCGACGCCGCCTGGGACGCCTTCCTGCACCTGATCCTGCCGGCCGTCGCCCTGGCCACGATCCCGCTGGCGATCATCGCCCGCATCACCCGCGCCAGCGTGCTGGACGTCGTCAACGAGGACTACGTGCGCACCGCCGACGCCAAGGGGCTGTCCCGGGCGACCGTGCGGGGACGTCACGTGCTGCGCAACGCCCTGCTGCCGGTGGTCACGGTGATCGGCCTGCAGATCGGCCTGCTGCTGTCCGGGGCGGTGCTCACCGAGACGGTGTTCGCCTTCCCGGGGGTCGGGTCGTTCCTCGTGGACGCGATCACCAACCGGGACTTCGCCGTCGTCCAGGGCTTCATCCTCGTGATCGCCGTGATCATCGTCGTGGTGAACCTGCTCGTCGACATCTCGTACGGCCTCATCGACCCCCGGGTCCGGGCCTCGACCATGACGCAGGCCCCGGCCTCGTCCAACGTAGGAGCAGGTGTCTGACCCGTGCCTCCCCATGACGACATGAGCGAGAGGGCCCGGGCCGAGGCGACGTCGACCGACGCCGCCGTGCCCGGGGCCCCCAGCAGCGCCGAGGCGCTGGCCACCCGGACCGCGACCGAGCCGGCCCCGGGCGAGGCCGGCACGTCGCTGGGCCGCGAGGCCGTCCGTCGGGTGGTGCGGGACCCGCTCGCGGTCTTCGGCGCGTTCCTCGTCCTGTCCTTCGTCCTCGTCGCGATCTTCGCGCCGTGGCTCGCGCCGTACGGCCCCAACGAGCGGGTCGGCGCGGTCACGCCCACGAACATCCCGGGCCCGTCGGCGGAGTTCTGGTTCGGCCTGGACAGCCTGGGCCGCGACGAGTTCAGCCGGGTGATCTACGGCGCCCGGCAGTCCCTGCTGGTCGGGGTGGTGTCCCTGCTCATGGGCGCCACGGTCGGCATCTCCATCGGCCTGCTGGCCGGCGCGTTCGGGGGCTGGGTCGACACGCTCGTCATGCGCATCACCGACATCATGCTGTCCATCCCGGGCCTGCTGTTCGCGATCGGCATCGCCGCCGTGCTGGGCCGGTCGCTGCTGTCGGTGATGATCGCCATCGCCGTGGTCAACGTGCCCATCTTCATCCGGCTGCTGCGCGGGTCCATGCTCGCCCAGCGCAACAGCGACTACGTGGTGGCGGTGCGCAGCCTGGGGGTGCGCGACCGCAACGTGGTGCTCGGCCACGTCCTGCCCAACAGCCTGTCGCCGGTCATCGTCCAGGGGACCCTGACGTTGGCCACCGCCATCATCGACGCGGCCGCGCTGGCGTTCCTCGGCCTGTCGGGGACGGACCCGTCGGTGCCGGAGTGGGGCCGGATGCTGGCCGAGACGCAGCGCTTCCTCGCCTCCGCGCCGCACCTGGCGTTCTTCCCCGGCATCGCGATCGTGCTGGCCGCGCTCGGGTTCACCCTGCTGGGGGAGTCCATGCGCGAGGCCCTCGACCCCAAGTACCGGAGGTGAGCGGGATGCCCACGACCACCACCGTCACGGGGCACGCCGGCGGACCGCGACCGGCGGGCGACGGGCCGTTGCTGCAGGTCCGCGACCTGTCGGTCCGGTTCACCCGCAAGGGCCGCGCCCCGGTCGTCGCCGTGGACAGCGTCAGCTTCGACGTCGCCGCGGGACGCAGCGTCGGCATCGTGGGGGAGTCCGGCTCGGGCAAGTCCGTGACGTCCCTGGCGATCATGGGTCTGCTGCCCAAGCGAGGGGTCGACGTCGCGGGCAGCGTCACCTTCGACGGCGAGCAGCTTCTCGGCATGTCGGACGACCGTCGTCGGGCCCTGCGCGGCGCCGAGATGGCCATGGTGTTCCAGGACCCGATGTCCTCGCTCAACCCGGTCGTGCCGATCGGGGTGCAGGTCACCGAGGTGCTGCGACGCCACCGCGACATGAACAAGGCCGAGGCCCGCGACGAGGCCGTCGACCTGCTGCGCCGTGTCGGCATCCCCGAGGCCCAGCGTCGGCTGAAGGACTACCCGCACCAGCTGTCCGGGGGGATGCGGCAGCGCGCCCTCATCGCCATCGCGCTGGCGTGCTCGCCGCGCCTGCTGGTGGCCGACGAGCCCACCACGGCCCTCGACGTCACCATCCAGGCGCAGATCCTGGACCTGCTGCGCAGCCTGATCGCCGACACCGGCACGGCGCTGGTGCTCATCACCCACGACCTGGGCGTGGTGGCCAGCATGTGCGACGACGTGCACGTCATGTACGGCGGACGGCTGGTGGAGTCCGCGGACCGCCACGAGCTGTTCGCCCGGCCCGAGCACCCGTACACCAACGGACTGCTGGCGTCGGTGCCGCGCATGGACTCCCCGCGCGGCGAGCCGTTGACGCCCATCCCCGGCTCACCCACGCTCACCCGGCCGTGGAGCACCGGGTGCGCGTTCGAGCCGCGCTGCACCCGGGCCCAGCCCGACTGCCTGGGCTCGGCGCCGCCGATGGAGGTCGAGCGGGGCCACGCCGTGCGCTGCCGGCACCCCTACGGCGTCCCGGAGCCCGTCGCCGTCGTCGACCCGAACGGGGAGCGAGCATGACCGTCACCGACACCACGAGCGGTCCCACCCGCAACCAGCAGGACGTCCTGCTGTCGGTGCGCGACGTCGCCGTCCACTTCCCGATCACCAAGGGGATCATCCGCGACAAGGTGATCGGCCACGTCAAGGCGGTCGACGGCGTCTCGCTCGACGTGCCGCGCGGCAGCACCTACGGCCTGGTGGGGGAGTCCGGCTGCGGCAAGAGCACCCTCGGCCGGGCGATCCTGCGCCTGCTCACCCCCACGAGGGGCGAGGTCTGGTTCGACGGCACGGACATCGCCACCCTCAGGGGCGAGGAGCTGCGCCGGTCCCGGTCACGGATGCAGATGATCTTCCAGGACCCGATGTCGAGCCTGGACCCCCGCCAGTCGGTCGAGGCCGCGCTGTCGGAGCCGCTGCGGGCGCACGGGGTCTCGCCCGGCGCCGGCGGGTTCGGCGCCAAGGTCAAGGAGCTCCTCGACCAGGTCGGCATGCCCGCCTCGGCCGCGTCCCGGTTCCCGCACGAGTTCTCCGGCGGGCAGCGCCAGCGGATCGGGATCGCCCGCGCCGTGGCGCTGCGCCCGGAGCTCGTCGTCGCCGACGAGCCCGTGTCCGCGCTCGACGTGTCGGTGCAGGCGCAGGTCGTCAACCTGCTCGAGGAGCTGCAGGACGAGCTCGGCCTGACCTACGTCGTGATCGCCCACGACCTGGCCGTGGTGCGGCACGTGTCCGACGTGGTCGGCGTGATGTACCTGGGCGCCCTGGTCGAGGAGGCCGACAGCGACACGCTGTACGAAGCCCCGATGCACCCGTACACGCTGGCCCTGATGTCGGCCATCCCCGTGCCCGACCCGCTCGTCGAGGCCACCCGCGAGCGGATCCTGCTGTCGGGCGACCTGCCCAGCCCGGCGGACCCGCCCACCGGCTGCCGGTTCTCGACGCGGTGCCCGTGGGTGCAGCCCGGCCGCTGCACCACCGAGCGGCCGGAGTTCCGCGAGGTCGCGCCCGGGCACAAGGTCGCGTGCCACTACGCGGAGGACATCAAGGCGGGGCGGGTCGCGCGGACGGCGTGAGGGGGGCGCCTGCCGGCGTCACCTGCCGACGAGGTGGTGGTCGTGGCGGTTCGTCGGTGGGTCGTGGTCCGTGGGCTCATCGCCCGTCAGGCCGGGGCCCGTCGCGCCACCACCGCGTACAGCGGGTCGCCCCAGGACCGCGGCGAGGTCCGCAGCGAGACCTCAGGCTCGGTGAACCCGCCGGCGCGGCGCAGGTAGTCCACGACGATCTGGCACCGGCCCGCGTCGTCCGTGGTCAACCAGCCGCGGACCGCCTTCGTCGGGA
Source organism: Aquipuribacter aurantiacus (assembly GCF_051216895.1). NCBI lineage: Bacteria > Bacillati > Actinomycetota > Actinomycetes > Micrococcales > Intrasporangiaceae > Aquipuribacter > Aquipuribacter aurantiacus. The sequence continues at coordinate 151,504 of NZ_JBPKAO010000007.1, read as the reverse complement.
AGCAGCGGTCGGAGAACGTGACGACGACGGGTGCCTCGGGTCGCAGGACCCGCGCGGCCTCCCGCAGCACCTCGACCGGCCGCGTCAGGTAGTCGACGGACACGCAGCAGACCACCGCGTCGAACGACGCGTCGTCGAACGGCAGGGTCGGGTCGAGGTTGAGGTCGTGCACGACGCGCGCAGTCGCGTCGCCGTTGGCGGAGAGCTCGGTCTCGTTCATGCCGAGCACCGTCAGCCGCGCGGGCGGGGCGCGGAAGTGGGACACCCACGACGACATCAGGTCCAGCACGTGCTGCGGCTCGGCCGCGGACCCGTCGACGCCGAGCTCGGCGTACAACGCGCCGACCGCAGCGACCGCCCGTTCGTCGATGTGCGTCACCAGCCTGGGCGGCAGGTAGAACCGGTCGTCCGGCGTCGGGTCGTCGCGGTCGAAGAAGCCGGGTGGGAGGCCGTCGGCGTCAGCAGGCACGGGAGCAGTCTGCGGTCGCCGTGGTCGGGGCGCCCGGTGGACCCGTCCGTCCGGGTGACACCTCGCCGTCGCTCTGCTCGACCGGACAGCAGCAAGGGATTCGCTGGTGCGCCACCCCTGTCCAGACCTCGGGACCACGCGAGGCCCGTCACACCCGCGACACAGTCTCTTGCCACACTGCGCTCATGCGTGATGCGGAGCACCCGGTCGGCACCACCCCCGACGAGCCCGGCAGCGGTCGTGACGACGACGTCGCGCGGTTCGCGGCCGGCGTCTCCTCCGACACCCAGCACGCGGCGCTGCGGGCCTCGGTCCGCCAGCTGGCCACCCTGCTGGGCGAGGCCCTGACCCGCCACGAGGGACCGGAGCTGCTGGCCCTGGTCGAGCAGGTCCGCAAGATGGCCCGCGAGCCGGACGACGGCGCCCTGCACGACCTGCTGGCCGGGGTCGACGACGCGACCGCGGTCGTCCTGGCCCGGGCGTTCACCGGGTACTTCCAGCTGGTCAACGTCACCGAGCAGCTGCACCGCTGGCGCGAGGTCACCACCGACACCGCCGGGCCGCTGTCGGCCACGGTGTCCCGCATCAGCGAGGCGCTGGAGGCGGGCAGCGTCGACGTGGACCTGGTGCGCGAGGTGATGAACCGGGTCGAGTACCGGCCTGTCTTCACCGCCCACCCCACCGAGGCCAGCCGCCGCACCGTCCTGCGGCTGCTGCAGCGCATCGCGGGCATCGTCGACGCGTCCGAGGACCCCCGCCGCACCCCCGCGCAGGCCGACCAGCAGGAGCGCCGCCTGGCCGAGCTGGTCGACCTGCTGTGGCAGACCGACGAGCTCCGCATCGCCAAGCCCGACCCCAAGGACGAGGCCCGCACGGCGATGTACTACCTGACGTCCATCGCGGGCGACGTCGTCCCCGACCTGATGGAGGAGCTCGACCGCCAGCTCCGCGGCATCGGCGTCGAGCTGCCCGCCGACGCCCGGCCGCTGCGCTTCGGCAGCTGGGCCGGGGGCGACCGCGACGGCAACCCCAACGTCACCCCCGAGATCACCGTCGAGGTCCTGGCCCTGCAGCACGACGCCGGGCTGCGGGAGCTGATCCGGCAGGTCGAGGACGCCCTGACCGAGATGTCGTCGTCCAGCCGGGTCGTCACCGCGTCGGAGGCGCTGCTGGCCTCGCTGCAGGCCGACGCCGACGCCCTGCCCATCACGCACTCCCGGATCGCGCGGCTCAACGCCGAGGAGCCGTACCGGCTCAAGCTGAGCTTCGTGCGGGTGCGCCTGGTCCGGACCCGCGAGCGGCTGCTCGAGGGCACCCCGCACGAGCCCGGCCGCGACTACCTGGGCCTGGACGAGCTGCTCGCGGACCTGGTCCTGGTCCGGGACTCGATGCTGGCCGGCGGCGACCGGCTGACCGGCGACGGCGTCATCCTGCGCCTGATCCGCACCGCGACGGCCATGGGCACGGGGCTGGCCACCCTCGACGTCCGCGAGCACAGCGGCAAGCACCACGCCGCCCTGGCGGAGCTGTACGACCGTCTCGGTGAGCTGGAGACCCCCTACGGCGACCTGGACCGACGCGAGCGGATCCAGCTGCTGTCGCGGGAGATGGCCGGCCGGCGCCCGATCGTCGGGCAGGGCAACGTGGCCGAGGACGGGCCGGCCGCGGCGTCGCTGGGGCTGCTGAGCACCATCCGCACCGTCCTGGACGCCTACGGCCCCGACGTGGTCGAGACGTACATCGTGTCGATGACGCACGACGTCGACGACATCTTCGCCGTCGTGGTGCTGGCCCGCGAGGTCGGCCTCGTCGACCTGGGCTCCGACACCGAGCCCGCGACGTCGCGGCTGGGGTTCGCGCCGCTGTTCGAGACGGTGGCCGAGCTGGAGATCGCCGGTGACCTGCTCGACGCCCTGCTCAGCGACCCGTCCTACCGGCGGGTGGTGGCCGCGCGCGGCGACCTGCAGGAGATCATGCTCGGCTACTCCGACTCCTCCAAGGACGCGGGCATCGCCGCGTCGCAGTGGCAGATCCAGCGCGCCCAGCGGTCGCTGCGGGACGTCGCCGCCAAGCACGGCGTCCGGCTGCGGCTGTTCCACGGCCGGGGCGGGTCGGTCGGGCGCGGCGGCGGGCCGACCGCCGAGGCGATCCTCAGCCAGCCCTGGGGGAGCCTGGACGGGCCCATCAAGATCACCGAGCAGGGCGAGGTCATCTCCGACAAGTACATCCTGTCCGGCCTCGGCCGCTGGAACCTGGAGAGCGCCCTGGCCGCGGTGGTCGAGGCGTCGGTGCTGCACCGCGGACCGCGCCTGTCGCAGGACGTCCTCGACGGCTGGGACGCGACCATGGACGTGGTCGCCCGGGCCGGGCAGGACGCCTACCGGGCCGTGGTCCGCGACGAGGCGCTCGTGCCGTTCTTCGTGTCGGCCACCCCGGTCGAGGAGCTCGGCAAGATGAACATCGGGTCGCGGCCGTCCAAGCGTCCCGGCGGCCCGGGCGGCCTGGACGACCTGCGGGCCATCCCGTGGGTGTTCGGGTGGACCCAGTCCCGGATGGTCCTGCCCGGCTGGTTCGGTGTCGGCAGCGGTCTGGCCGCGGCTCGCGAGAACGGTCAGGCCGACAACCTGCGGGCGATGTACGGGGACTGGAACTTCTTCCGGACGTTCCTGTCCAACGTGCAGATGTCGCTGGCCAAGACCGACCTCGACATCGCCGCCCGCTACGTCAAGGAGCTGGTGCCCGAGGACGCGGCCGGGTTGTTCGACGCCATCCGCACCGAGCACGAGCGCACCGTCACCGAGGTGCTGGCCGTGACGGGCCAGTCGCAGCTGCTGGAGTCCGCGCCCGTGCTGCGGAAGACCCTCGAGCTGCGAGACGCCTACCTGGCCCCGCTGCACGCGATGCAGGTGTCGCTGCTGGCCCGGGCCCGCGCCCTGCCCGAGGACGCCGAGGTGCCGGCCGAGCTGCAGCGGGCGCTGCTGCTGACCATCAACGGCATCGCCGCGGGGCTGCGGAACACGGGCTGAGCCCGGGCCGAGGACGCCGGATCGACACGCGCCGCCGACCGCGGCCGGCCGATCGGACTCCTCGACCGCGGGAGGCCTCGTCAGGGGGGCGGCTCGGCGAGGTTGGTCCGGTCGGGGGTCGGGAAGGACCCGTTGCCGAAGAGCACCCGGGCGGCCGCCGCCCGGCCGGGCGGGGTCCGTAGCAGGGCGAACGCGGCCTCGGCCGCGGCCGGCGAACGCACCTGGTCCAGGCCGTGGCGCATCAGCAGCCGGCCCCGGAACCGGGCCCGCAGCGCGGCCCCGTCGTAGCCGCGCTCGACCCGGTCCGACCGGCGGTGCCGCAGCGCGTCGTCCAGGACGTCGACCGCGAGGTCCGACAGCCGCAGGCACGGGTCGAGGCCGCCTGCGGTGAGCGGGGAGACGGCGCCGGCGGCGTCGCCGACCAGCAGGCCCTCGGCGCACCCGATCCGGCGCAGCAGGCCACCGACCGGGATCGCGCCACCGCGACGCTCGACCTCGTCGGGGCGGTCGGGGGTGGGCAGTCCCGGGGCCCGTGAGGAGAACTGGCGCAGCGCCGCCCGCAGGCCCTGCGGGAACCGGTGGGCGTAGCCGGCGACGCCGACGTGGGCGTGGCGGCCGTCGTCGACGACCCAGGCCAGGTACCCGGGGGCCAGCGACGGGTCGACGACGCAGTGGAACGTCGGTGGCTGTGACGAGCCGGCCGCCACGGCGAACACCTCCTCGGCCCCGGCCAGCAGGTGCCTGTTGCGGTCCAGGCCCAGGTCCCGCGCGACCCGGGAGTGCGCGCCGTCCGCGCCGACCACGAACCGCGCCCGCACGGCGCGGGGTCCGTCCGGACCGACGAGCAGCGACCCGCCGTCGTGCCGTCCGGCGTAGCGGGTGGCCGGCGCGAGCCGGACCCCGACGGTCACGGCGTGCTGCGCGGCGGACCGGTAGAGCGCGGCCATGTCGCCCACGCGGAACTCGTCGCGGTGGCTGTCCAGCCGTACCGGGTGCCGCAGGCTCGGTGGGTACAGGACGACCCGGCGGATCGGCGGGCCCAGGCAGTCCTCCGGCAGCGCGTAGTCCTCCAGGGTCCGCCGTACGAAGATCCCGGTGGTGCGGATCGCGGCGCTCAGCTGCTCCCGTCGGTCCACCAGGAGCACGTCGTGCCCCCGCTCCGCGAGCCGGGTGGCCGTGCGCAGCCCGGCCAGGCTGGCCCCCACGACGAGGACGTCAGCGGTCTCCATGCCGCGACGCTAGGAGCGGGGCCGCACGTCCGGGCGGTCCTGCACCGCCGTCGCACGGTCCCTCCACCGACCCACCACATCCCGACGTCGGGACGGCCGGACCGGATCGCGCCGCAGGTCGCGGCGGACCGGTCCGGCCGTCCCGGCGGCCCGGGCTACTCCGTCGTGATGGCCCGCAGGGTGTCGATGCGGGTCGCCCGCCACGCCGGCAGCACGGCCGCCACGACCCCGACCACGCCCGAGCCGACCAGCACCACGACGACCGTGGTCCACGGCACCGCGAGCACCGCGAGCCCGTCGCCGCTCAGCCCGCGCTGCAGGGCGATGCCGAAGGCCAGCCCCAGGACCACGCCGAGCATGGCGCCGAACACGGTCGTGGCCACCGACTCGATGGTGATGGTCCGTCGCAGCTGCGACCGGGTGAGACCGATGGCCCGCAGCAGGCCGATCTCACGGGTCCGCTCCACCACCGACAGCGCCAGGGTGTTGATCACGCCGAGCGTCGCGATGACCAGGCTGAGGCCCAGCAGCGCGTACAGCAGGCCGAGGACCTGGTTGATCTGGGCGGTCTGCGAGGACGTGAACTCCTCGGCGTCCAGGACCGACAGCGTCAGGAACTCGGCTGCGACGTCGGTCACGTCCGCCCTCACGGCCGCCAGGTCCGCGTCGTCGGCGGCCGCGACCAGCAGCAGCTGCAGGCCCTGACCCTGCAGGGCCACCGTGCCGGCGTCGTACACCTCCTGCGACACGACGGCGTCGGCCGCGAGGATCTGGCTGTCCTCGAACACGGCCACGACCTCGCGGTCGGCGGACTCACCGGTGGCCACCTGCACGGCGACGGTGTCGCCGACGGCCACGCCGCGGTCCTCGGCCTCGGACTCGTTGAGCCAGACGCCGTCGCCGAGCGAGCCCAGGTCGCCGTCGACGGCGGTGATGTCCACCAGGTCGGGGAGCGTCTGCGGGTCGACGGTCATCACGAAGCCGTCCTCGCCGTCGACCGTCACCGGGGTGAACGGCAGCGGCAGGACCGACTCGACGCCGTCGATGCCCGCGACCTGCGCGGTGACGGACGTCGGGACGGTCGGCGCCCCGCCGTCGCTGATGACGAGGTCACCGCGGAACTCGTCGTCGATGACGTCGGCGACGCTGGCCGAGGCGGAGCTGGACAGCACCGACACCGTGCCCACCAGCGCCAGGCCGATCATCAGGGCGCTGGCGGTGGCGGCCGTGCGCCGGGGGTTGCGCAGGCCGTTGCGCTGGGCGAGCCGCCCGACGGCACCGCCGGCGAACGGGGCGGTGAGCAGCCAGACGACCGGCTTGGACACGGCCGGGCTCGCCACGGCGACGCCGAGGAAGACGGCCAGGACGCCGCCGCCCAGCACGGCCAGCGCCTGGGTCTCGACGACGTCGTTCAGGACCAGGGCCATGGTGGCGGCCCCGAGCGCAGCCAGCAGCAGACCCAGCAGGGCCCGGGTCCGGACGGCCGACGTGGGCAGCGCCTGGTCGTCGCGCATGGCGGCGACCGGGGCCACCGAGGACGCGCGGCGGGCGGGCAGCACCGCGGCCAGACCGGTGACGAGCACGCCCACCACCAGGGTGGCGATGATGGTGCGCGGGTTGACGGGAAGCCCGGTCAGGCTGAGCCCGAACAAGGCGCTGACGACCTGCTGGATGCCGGCGGCCAGCCCGATGCCGACGGCCAGCCCGGCCAGCGACCCGACGAGGCCGACCAGCAGCGACTCTCCGAGCACCGAGCTCGTGACCTGACGGCGTGAGGCGCCGATCGCCCGCAGCAGGGCCAGCTCGCGGGTCCGCTGCGCGACCAGCATCGAGAAGGTGTTGAAGATGATGAAGGCGCCGACGAACAGGGCCACCCCGGCGAAGACCAGCAGGAAGATCGACACGAAACCGAGCGCCTGCGACAGCTGCTCCTGCGTCTCATCGGCCTGCGCCTGGCCGGTGATGACCTCGGCGCCGGCCGGGAGGATCGGGGCGATGGCGTCGACGAGCGTCTGCTGAGCCGTCCCGTCGGTCCCGGTCACCGTGAACGACGGGACCTGGCCGCTGGGGGCGAACTGCTCGCGGGCGAGGTCGTCCTGCAGGAGCACGATGGCTGCGCCGGCGGTGGGGGTGTCGTTGGTGGCCTCGCCGACGATGGTGACGTCCGTCGGGGTGCCGTTGACCACGACGACGGTCTCGTCGCCGACGACGAAGCCGGACCGCTCCAGGGTGGACGTCTCGACCGCGACCTCGTCGGCCTGCTCGGGCGCGCGCCCCTCGACGAGACGGATCGACGGGTCGTCGTCGTCCCAGGCGAAGCCGAACGCGGGCGCACCGCCGGAACGCACCGCGGTCCCGTCCGCGCCCTGGATGACGGCGTTGCCCGTCAGCGCCGGGATGGCCCGCTCGACGCCGTCGACGGCCTCGATCTCCTCGCTGAAAGCCAGGTCGAGCCCGCCCAGCTCGGTGTCCTCCGTCAGCCGGACGACGGCGTCGGTGGAGTCCGACGTGGCGAAGATGGCCGAGAACGTCTCGTCGATGGAGTCGGTCAGCACGAACGAGCCGGCCACGAACGCCGTGCCGAGCATCACCGCGAGCCCGGTCAGCAGCAGCCGCACCAGGTGCCCGCGCACGTTGGCGAGCGTGACCTTGAGCATCAGACGTCACCCATGGTCTTCATCCGGTCCAGGACGGACTCGGCCGTGGGGTTGCGCATCTCGTCGACGAAGCTGCCGTCGGCCATGAAGACCACGCGGTCGGCGTAGGCCGCGGCCGACGGCTCGTGGGTGACCATGACGATGCTCTGGCCGAACTCGTCGACGCTGCGGCGCAGGAACCCGAGCACCTCCGCCGAGGACTTGGAGTCCAGGTTGCCCGTGGGCTCGTCGGCGAACACGATCGCGGGCTTGCCCACCAGGGCGCGCGCGGCGGCCACGCGCTGCTGCTGCCCGCCCGACAGCTCGTTGGGTCGGTGGGTGAGACGCGGGCCGAGGCCCAGGATGTCGATGACGGTGTCGTACCAGTCCTGGTCGACCTTGCGGCCGGCGATGTCCAGCGGCAGCGTGATGTTCTCGGCCGCGTTGAGGGTCGGGACCAGGTTGAACGACTGGAAGACGAAGCCGATCCGGTCCCGACGCAGCTTGGTCAGCGCCTTGTCGCCCAGCGTGGACACGTCGATCCCGTCGACGACGACCGTGCCGGCGGTGGGCGTGTCCAGGGCGGCCATGCAGTGCATCAGGGTGGACTTGCCCGAGCCCGAGGGACCCATGATCGCGGTGAACTCGCCGCGGGCGAAGTCGATGTCGACGCCGGCCAGGGCGTGCACGGCGGCCTCGTCCTGGCCGTAGACCTTGGTGAGGCCGCGGGCGGTGGCGACGGAGTCGCCGGAGCCGGCCTCGTGCCGGCCGTGACGGGTGGTGTCGGTGGACGTGGTGGACTCGCTCACGGGCGTTCCGTCTCTGTGTCAGGGATGGGCCGGGCTGGCAGGGCTGCTGCAGGGGTCAGCGTGGCGTTCCGGTGCGCCTAGCGAACCACCTCCCCCCACGTCAGCGTCCAGGGGGATTCCCCCCGATCTCTGCGGCCGTGGGCCCCAGGGGTGTCCCGGAGGTGGTCTCGGGGTGGCGCACCGGGACCAGTCCGACCCCGGGCACAACCGGACGGGGCACCCAGGTGCTTCGTAGGGTGTGAGGGTGACACGGGGGGAGCTGTCGGCCGGGCTGGCCGGTTCGTTCACGGCGATGGCGGAGGCGGAGATGCCCGGGCTCCGCCGGTTCGCGCTCGGGGTGTGCGCCGACCCCCACCGGGCCGACGACCTGGTGCAGGGCGCCCTCGAACGGGTCTACGCGGTGTGGCCGAGGGTCCACGACCTGGAGCGGCCGGGGGCCTACGTCCGCACGGTGCTGGTGAGGTTGGCCCTGCGGGAGCAGCGCCGGCACCGCTGGACCCGGGAGACCAGTACCCCGGAGCCGCTCGACGACCGCAGGACCGACCCCACCGACGCCGCGGTCGAACGGCTCGACCTCACGTCGCTGCTGCGCTGCCTGACGGTGAAGCAACGGGCCGTGGTGATCATGCGCTTCGTCGAGGACCTGCCGTTGGCGGAGGTCGCCGACGTGCTGGGCGTCAGTCACGGCACGGTCAAGCGTCAGTGCCACGACGCTCTGCAGCGGCTGCGGCAGCAGGCCCACGCCACCGCCGAGCCGCCGCTGGCGAGGAGGGCACGATGACCACGACCCCCGACGACGAGACCGTAGCCACGCTGCGAGCCGCCGCCCGGCGGCAGCAGCCCCAGGGAGACCTCGACCTGGACCGCGTGCTGCGCGGCGGTGCGTCGAGGCGACGCGGGAGGGCGCGGCTGCGGGGCGCGCTGGCCTCCGGCGGGGGAGCCGCGGTGGTGGTCCTCGCGGTCGTCTTGGGGGCCGGGCTCGTCGCGCCGGCACCCGCTCCGGACGGCACGGCGGGTCCGGACGGCACGGCGGGTCCGGACGCGAGCTTGTCGCTGCTGCAGCGGCAGCGGACGTCGGTGGACGCCCTGCCGGAGGTCATGGCCGGCGGGGGCGGGGAGGGCGAGATCGTGGCAGGCACCTCGAGGCTGGTGGTGCGGCAGGACGGCGTGGCGTACTTCGCCGGGACCGACGCGTCCGGCCAGGTCTGCCTGGTCGTCCACCTCGAGGCGACCGACGTGGCCGCGACGGCGTGCTCGTCCCCGGGGCGTCCCTTCGAGGAGTTCGGGGCCCAGGTGCAGGTGACAGGCCCGGCCCAGGACTCCGCGTCGGGGTTGCTCGTCCCCGACGGCGCGTCGCCCGCCGACGTCACGCGGATCTCGGCCGGGCTCGGCGGCGACCTGGGCCTCGACGACGCACTGGCGCGCAACCTCTACGCCCGGACCACGGGCGTCGGGGCCGGCGTGGGCGGCTCGGACGCCTCGCGGTCGGGCCCGCCTGCCGTGCCTGACGACGTGCTGGCGCTGCTGCCCCTGCTGGCCCGCCCGGCCGGCCCGGGCGACGAGGTGCCGTCCTGGGTGCTCGGGACGTCGTCGGGTCAGCCGGACGGTGTGGTGCCCAGTACGAGCCGGCGACTCGGGGAGGCGGACGGGACCGAGTTCTGGGCGGCGGTCGACGGCCTCGCCCGGGTGTGCCTGCTGTACCGGCCTGTCGATGAGGACAGCGGCGGGGCGTCCTGCGTCAGCCCGGAGGCGTTCGCCGCCCGCGGTCTGACGGTCACCGGGGCGGTGATCCGTGACGGGACGCCCCTGACGGCGGTCCTGGTCCCGGACTCGTGGACGGCCGAGGGAGGGGGCGACGGCTCCGCCCTGAACCGGATCGGCCTCGACGAGGAGGACACCCGAGCCTCGAACCTGCTGGTGCGGCCGCGCGAGGGGTGACGCGGCGCCGCGCCGCGTCCTCACGCCTCGTCGGCGCCCGGCACCTCCACCGGCACCGGGCGCAGCACGCGGTCCAGGGCGTCCGGGGGCAGCGGTGGAGCAGTACCGCCCTTGGCCGGGCACAGCGCCTGGTGGTCGCACCAGCCGCACATCCGGCTGGGGCTGGGCCGCCAGTCACCGGTGATGGCGGCCTCGCGGATCGCCTGCCACAGCTGCAGGACCGTCCGCTCGAAGGCCGCCAGCTGGGTCTCGTCGACGTCCAGCGGCAGGGTCTGGCCCCGCCCGCCCACGTAGACCAGCTGCACCCGGGTCGGCACCCGGCCCCGGGTGCGCCACAGCAGCAGGGCGTAGAACTTCATCTGGAACAGGGCCCTGGCCTCGAACGCCTCGCTGGGTGCCCGCCCCGTCTTGTAGTCGACGATGCGGATCCGCCCGTCGGGGGCGACGTCCACCCGGTCGACGATGCCCCGCAGCACCAGGTCGTCGGCGACGCGGTGCTCGATGCGGACCTCACGGCCGTCCGGCTCCAGCCGGGTGGGGTCCTCCAGCTCGAACCACCGACCGACCAGGCGTTCGGCCTCGGCCAGCCACACGCGCTCCGTCTCGGCCCGGGCCGCGCCCCGGTCGCCGTCGCCGCCGCTGCGGGTCTCGCTGTCGTCCCCGGTGTCGTCCCCGGTGTCGTCCCCGGTGTCGAAGAGCCCGGACACCTCGGGCCAGCGCTCCACGACCTCGGCGAGGGCCGGGGCCAGCAACGACCGGGCGTGCTCGACCGTGCGCTGCGGCGCGGGCACGTCGAACACCTGCTCCAGGGCGCGGTGGACGACCGTGCCGCGGACCGCCGCCGACGACGGCCGCTCGGCCAGCCGGTCGATCACCCGGAACCGGAACAGCAGCGGGCACTGCTTGAAGTCGCCCGCCCGGGACGGCGACAGGCTGCCGGAACGCTCGTCCGTGCTGAACCCGGTGACGGTGGTCCTGCCCGCGCCGGGCCCGACGGGGGCGCCGGTCGAGGTGACGGGGGTGCCGGTCGGGGCGTCGACGGTGCGGCTGGACATGACGACACGGTAGGTCGGGCCTGCGACAGAACAGCGGACCGTACCGGGCGCGCCCGGCCGGCCCGGTCGCCCGCCGTACCATCGACCGGTGAGCACCCCGGGTCCCCGCCCGTCCACCGGGCGCCCCGGACGCGGTCGCGACCGCCGTCCCGGCCCGGCCCCTGTCGTCGTGAAGGACCTGACGCTGGCCCGGATCGGCGGCGTACCGGTCAAGCTGTCGGCCTCGTGGCTCATCATCGCCGCCGTCATCACCTTCCTGTTCGCGGGCACCGCGTCCAGCGCCACCGGCGTCCCCGGCCTCGGCGCCTACCTCATCGCCTTCGTCCTGGCCGTCCTGCTCGCGGTGTCGGTGCTGCTGCACGAGGCCGGGCACGCCGTGGCCGCCCGCGCCTACGGCCTGCCGGTGACCGAGGTCGTCATCAACCTGTGGGGCGGGCACACGTCGCTGGGCCGGCCCCGGACCCCGGGCGCGTCGGCCGTGGTGTCCGTCGTCGGGCCGCTGGTCAACGTCGCGCTGGCCCTCGTCGCGGAGCTGGTCAGACGGCAGCTGCCGCCCACCGTGCCGGGGTCCGGGCTCGCGGTCGTCGCCTTCCTGCTGCTCGGGCTGGCCGCCACCAACGCCCTGGTCGGGCTGTTCAACCTCGTCCCCGGGCTGCCGCTGGACGGCGGACGGGTGCTGGAGGCGCTGGTCTGGAAGGTCACCGGCGACCAGGACACCGCGGGCGTGGTGGCGGGGTGGGCCGGTCGCGTGGTCGCCGTCGGGCTGGTGGCGTGGCTGCTCCTGCCGCCGTTGCTGGACGGGCGCGTGCCCTCGACGTTCACGATCATCTGGGGCGGTCTCATCGGGCTGTTCCTGTGGCGGGGGGCCTCGGCGTCCCTCAAGGTCGGGCAGTTCCGCCGCCGGGCGGCCGGGGTCGACCTCCGGTCGGTCACCCGTCCGGCCGCGGTCGTCGCGGACTCGGCCGTGGTCGCCCAGCTGGTCGAGCACCTGGACCCCCACGGCCGGCCCGTCGACGTCGTCCTCGTCGACGCCACCGGTCGACCGGTGGCCCTCGTCCCGGGCGGTAGCGTCGCGACCGTGCCCGCCCACCTGCGAACGACCACGCCCGCCTCCGCGCTGGCCCGCGCCCTGCCCCCCGGATCCGTCGTACCGGCCTCGGGCGGTGCGCTCGGCGCCGTCGAGGGCCTCGCCCGCTCCGGCGAGCAGGGCATCGTCCTGGTCGACGACGCCGGCCGTCCGACCGGCCGCGTCCGGCCCGACGACTTCGCCACCGCGATGGGCCTGTCATGACCGAGCCGAGCACCGACGCCGCGCCGGAGCAGGACGTCCGGACGCCCGAGGTGGCGCAGCCGCAGCCGCTGGAGAGCCACCGCACCGGCCCGCTGCACGTCGGTGACCGGGTCCAGCTGACCGATCCCAAGGGTCGGCTGCACACCATCACCCTCGCCGAGGGCAAGGTGTTCCACACCCACCGCGGCGCCATCGCGCACGACGACCTGATCGGGCAGCCCGAGGGGTCCGTGGTCAGGAGCACCGCCGACCTGCAGTACCTCGCGCTGCGCCCGTTGCTCAGCGACTACGTGATGTCGATGCCGCGGGGTGCGGCCGTCATCTACCCCAAGGACTCCGCGCAGATCGTGCACATGGGCGACATCCACCCCGGCGCGCGCGTCCTGGAGGCCGGGGTCGGGTCCGGTGCGCTGACGATGTCGCTGCTGCGGGCCGTGGGGGAGTCCGGCCTGGTCCACTCCGTCGAGCGCCGGCAGGACTTCGCGACCATCGCCCGGACCAACGTCGAGACGTTCTTCGGCGCCGAGCACCCTGCCTGGCAGCTCGAGGTCGGCGACCTGGTCCAGACCCTCGAGGCGCGGGAGGCCGCGGGCGACCCGGTCCGCGTCAACCGCTGCGTGCTGGACATGCTCGCGCCGTGGGAGTGCCTGGACGCGGTGTCGCGCGCCCTGGAGCCCGGCGGCGTCCTGGTCGTCTACGTCGCCACCGCCACGCAGCTGTCGCGGGTCGCCGAGACCGCCAAGGAGGCGGGCTGCTGGACCGAGCCCAGCGCCTGGGAGTCCCTGTCCCGCGGCTGGCACCTGGAGGGGCTGGCCGTCCGGCCGCAGCACCGCATGGTCGGTCACACGGGCTTCCTGATCAGCACCCGCCGGATGGCCGACGGGGTCGAGGCCCCGCGCCGCCGTCGCCGCCCCGCACCGTCCCAGTTCACCGAGGAGGACCCGGGCTGGGGTCGCTGAGCCCTCGCCCAGCCGCCCGCCGGGCGTACCATCCGGCATGGCTCCCGAGCAGCGCCCGGACGACGACCGCTGGCGAGACGACCTCGAGGCCTCGCTGCCCGTGGTCGACGACCGGACGGCTCGCGCCCTGGGGGTGGCGAGCAGCTGGGTCGGCGGTGCCGTAACCGGGGTCGGCCTCGGCGCCGAGCCGGACGGCACGCCCTGCCTGGTGGTCCACGTCGACGCCGGGCAGCCCGCCCCCGACCTGCCCGACACGGTCGAGGGGCTGCCCGTGCGCGTGGTCAGGGGCGGTGCCTTCCACGTGCAGACCGACGAGACCCGGACCGACGACGCCCCTTCCTGACGACGCCCCGTCCTGACCGGCCGCCGCGGGTCCGGGTCCGCGCCGTCAGGGCCAGAGCCGCACACCCAGTGCGACCTGCACCGTCGCGATGGGGTTGAGGATCGTCGCGACGGGCGACCCCGCGAACAGCAGGCCCACCGGCCGGTTCTCCCAGTCCAGCACGAGCGAGCCGCTGTCGCCGCCGGCCGACATGTCGCTGGTGACGATCTGGTTGCAGAACCGGGCGACCTTCCCGCCGCCGAAGTTCACGTCGATGGTGGCGTTGACGACCGTGATCCGGCCGGTGGTGAAGTGGGTGGTCCGACCCGTCTTCTTGACCAGGCCGCCCACCAGCGCGGGCGTGGCGGCAGCCGTGGGGTACCCCGACCAGTAGACGTCCCGGTCGATGGTGTCGAACGGGACCTCGGCCACCGCCGCGTCCACGTAGTTGCAGGTGCCGTCGAACCTGATGGGGATGTAGCGGGCGAGCCGTCCGATCGCGTCGGCCGGCGTACCGCCGTCGAACACGCCCGGCTGGTAGATCGGGTCACCGATGTTCGCGTCGTTGGAGTTGGCCAGGACGTGGTTGTTGCTGAGGACGTAGTACCGCGCCGGCTTGCCCGGCAGCGGTGCGATGTCGTAGCAGCCGGCGGCGATGGTGCCCGCCGTGACCTTCGGGTGGCCCACGCTGTAGCCGGGCCGCACGGGCCGGACCCGCTTGGCGAGGGTCTGCGCGTCGATCTCCTGCAACGGCGAGGGGGCGGTGCCGCCGGCGAACAGCGTCCCCACCTCGAGCACGTCGGTGGGGACGGAGGCCACCGTCCTGGGCACCGAGTCGGCTCGACCCAGCATGGTGCTCGGCAGCTTCTCGCTGACGAGGACCATCACGCTCGGCGTCGTCGTCGTGCTGCCGTCCTTGATCTTGTAGCCCAGCCCGACACCGACCACGTGGTCCTTGTCGAGCAGGCTGTCGCGTGTGCCCTCGAGCGCGTCGGCGGCCTTGCCCAGCTCGTCCGGGAGCGGCGCGGCCTGCGCGTCGAACAGGTCCTTGTCTTCCATCTGACGTCACCTCGTCCGGTCGACCGGACTCGGGTCCCGGGTCCGTCCCGGCCCGCCGGTCGTCCACGCAGGCAGGAGCCCGGGTGGCGGCGGCAGATACCCGACCCGTGACGCACGACACCCCCCTCCACCGGACCTCGCGGGAGCACCGGGGTTACGGTTGGACGCACCTCGAGACGAGTGGAGGGCCCCACGTGGACGAGTCCGGCGAACGGATCAGGACCGAGCGGCTGCAGGACGAGGTCACGCGTGCCCGCGCCGAGGCCGGTCGGGTGGCGATGCAGAACGAGCGGCTCGTCGAGACCCTCAAGGACGCCCGCGAGCAGATCGTCAGCCTGCGCGGCGAGGTCGAGCGCCTCGCCCAGCCGCCCGCCTCCTACGGCACGCTGGTCGCGGTCGGCGACGACGGCACGGCCGACATCACCACCGGTGGGCGCAAGCTCCGGGTCGCGGTGACGCCGGCGGTGCCGACCGCCGACCTGCAGCCCGGCCGGGAGGTCATGCTCAACGAGGCCATGAACGTGGTCGCCGTCACCACGTTCGAGCGGGTGGGTGAGCTCGTCACCCTCAAGCAGCTCCTCCCGCCGGACCGCGCACTGGTCGGGGCGCACGCGGACGAGGAGCGGGTGGTCCGTCTGGCCGCGCCCCTGCTCGGTGTCACGCTGCGGATCGGGGACGCCCTGACCGTCGACACCCGCACCGGGTTCGCCTACGAGCACATCCCCAAGGCCGAGGTCGAGGACCTGGTCCTGGAGGAGGTCCCCGACATCGACTACGCCGACATCGGCGGTCTGGGCTCCCAGATCGAGACCATCCGTGACGCCGTCGAGCTGCCGTTCCTGCACCCGGACCTGTTCGCCGAGCACGGCCTGAAGGCCCCCAAGGGCGTCCTGCTGTACGGCCCGCCCGGCTGCGGCAAGACGCTGATCGCCAAGGCCGTCGCCAACGGCCTGGCCAAGCAGGTGGCCCGGACCCGGGGCGAGGACGGCAGCACCGCCCGCAGCTACTTCCTCAACATCAAGGGCCCGGAGCTGCTCAACAAGTACGTCGGCGAGACCGAGCGGCACATCCGCCTGGTGTTCCAGCGGGCGCGCGAGAAGGCCAGCGAGGGCACACCGGTCGTCGTGTTCTTCGACGAGATGGAGTCCCTGTTCCGCACCCGCGGTTCGGGCGTGTCCAGCGACGTCGAGAACACGATCGTGCCGCAGCTGCTGGCCGAGATCGACGGCGTGGAGCGGCTGGACAACGTCATCGTGATCGGCGCGTCGAACCGCGAGGACATGATCGACCCGGCCATCCTGCGCCCGGGCCGCCTCGACGTGAAGATCAAGATCGAGCGACCCGACGCCGAGGGCGCCAAGGACGTGTTCAGCAAGTACCTCCTCGCGAGCCTGCCCCTGCACGCCGACGACCTGGCCGCGCACGGCGGGAGCACCCGCGCCTGCGTGGAGGACATGATCCAGCGGATCGTCGAGCGGATGTACGCCGAGACCGAGGAGAACCAGTTCCTGGAGGTCACCTACGCCAACGGCGACAAGGAGGTCCTGTACTTCAAGGACTTCAACTCCGGCGCCATGATCCAGAACATCGTCGACCGGGCCAAGAAGATGGCCATCAAGGACCTGCTGACCACGGGTCACCGGGGCATCCGGATGGAGCACCTGTTCGCGGCCGTGGTCGACGAGTTCAAGGAGAACGAGGACCTGCCCAACACGACCAACCCCGACGACTGGGCGCGCATCTCGGGCAAGAAGGGCGAGCGGATCGTGTTCATCCGCACGCTCGTCCAGTCCAAGCAGGGCACCGAGCCCGGTCGCAGCATCGACAACGTGGGCTCCACCGGGCAGTACCTCTAGACGCCGCCGCCCCCAGGACCTTGGACCCTGGTGGGCTCCGCGGCACGCGAGCAGCCTGGACCCATGTCGTACGGGGCCGGACCGCTGCAGGAGCTCGCCTGGGTCGACCTGACGACCCCTGACCTGGACAAGGCCGAGTCCTTCTACTCGGCGCTGCTGGGGTGGGACCTCGAGTCAACCGACACCCCGATGGGTCGCTACGTCGTCGGCTCGGTCGCGGCCGGCCCGGTCGGCGGCATGATGGCGCCGCCGCCGGGCCAGGCGGCCGAGCCGTCGGCCTGGGCGGTGTTCTTCGCCGTGCCGGACGCGACCGAGGCCTACGCGAGCGCCCTCCGCCTGGGGGCGACGGCCCTGCAGCCCCCGATGGAGGTGCCCGGCGGCGTGATCGCGGTGGTCACCGACCCGGCGGGCGCAGCGGTGGGTCTGATGGAGTCCGCCGGCGGGGCCCCGACGGTCCAGGGCACCGCGGGGGCCGTGGCGTGGGTCGAGTCGCAGAGCCGGGACCTGCCGGCGAGCCTGGCGTTCTACCAGCACCTGGGGTGGAGCCCCGGGCCCGTGACGGACGGCTACCACGTCCTCGAGCACGACGGGGCGCAGGTCGCCGGGCTCATGGCGATGCCCGACGAGGTCCCGGCCGAGGTGCCCAGCTACTGGGCGGCGTACTTCGCGGTGACCGACCTGGACCGGGCCTGCACCCGGGTCGAGGAGCTCGGGGGCAGCGTGGTCGTACCGGCCATGACGGTGGAGACCATGCGCTTCGCCTTCGTCACGGACCCCTGCGGCGCGGCCTTCGCCCTGCTCCAGGCCGCCGGCTGAGGACGCCGCCGGGCGTGGGGGACCGGGCCGGCCGGCGGTCGGGCCCGACGGCTGCCGCGGCTGCGACCATCGGCGCCGATGGTCGAGACGCGACCGCGGACAGGAGCCCCCATGGACATCGTCTTCCTCTCCAGCGGCTGGGAGTACCTGCTGCGCATCGTGGTGGTCGCCACGGTCGGCTACCTGTGGCTGGTGCTGCTGCTGCGGGTGTCCGGTGCCCGGACCATGGCCAAGATGACGCCGTTCGACTTCGTCATCACCGTCACGCTGGGATCGGCGTTCGGGCGCACCCTGACCGCGGCCGAGGTCGGCGTCGTCGACGCCATGGTGACGTTCGGGGTGCTCGTGCTGCTGCAGTGGGCCCTGGCCACCGCCCGGGCGAGGTCACGGCGCGTGGCCGCCCTCGTGGACGTCGAGCCGACGGTGCTGTTCCTGGACGGCGAACCCGTCCAGGCCGCCCTGCGTCGTCACCGGATGACCGACAAGGACCTGACCAGCGCGGTCCGGGAGAAGGGCTGGGGCTCGCTCGGGGAGGTGCGGGCCGTGCTGCTGCAGTCCGACGGCCAGTTCGCCGTGGTCGGCCCCGGCAGCTGGGGCGACGGGAGCGCCGTCGAGCCCCACACCCACCGCTGACGCCACCCGGTCCTCGCCCCACGCGCCCCGCCCGCCCCGGCCCGGGGCGACCCGGTCTCCGGGCGCCGGCACCCACCCGTAGCCTGCGAGGCGTGACGACGCGCCGGGTGATGGGGATCGAGACCGAGTACGGCATCACGGCGCCCGGGCGCCCGGACACCAACCCCATGCTGCTGTCCAGCCAGGTCGTCAACGCCTTCGCCAACCGCCCCGGCAGCCGGGTGGGCCGCGCCCGCTGGGACTACGAGGACGAGGCCCCGCTCCGCGACGCCCGCGGCAGCGAGCAGGCCCGCAGCAGCGCGCACCGCAGCCAGCTCACCGACGTCGCCGCCGCCGACGGGGGAGCGATGCCCGACCTGGAGGACCCGGCCACGGCCAACGTCGTGCTGACCAACGGGGCCCGGCTCTACGTCGACCACGCGCACCCCGAGTACTCCTCGCCCGAGGTCACCGGCCCGCGCGCCGCCGTGGTCTGGGACAAGGCGGGCGAGCTGGTGATGCGCGAGGCCGCCGAACGCGTCGCCGCGACCCCGGGCCTGGGCGAGGTCCGGCTGTACAAGAACAACACCGACTCCAAGGGCGCCAGCTACGGCACCCACGAGAACTACCTGCTCAGCCGGGCCACGCCGTTCTCCGACGTCGTCGCCGGGCTGATCCCGTTCTTCGTCACCCGGCAGGTCTTCACCGGGGCGGGACGGGTGTCCATCGGGCCGGACGGCTCGACGCCGGGGTTCCAGCTGTCCCAGCGGGCCGACTTCATCGAGGTCGAGGTCGGTCTGGAGACCACCCTCAAGCGGCCCATCGTCAACACCCGCGACGAGCCGCACGCCAGCGCCGACCGCTACCGGCGCCTGCACGTGATCTTGGGCGACGCCAACCTGCTGGAGACCGCCACCTACCTCAAGGTCGGCACCACGGCGATCGTGCTGGACATGATCGAGGCGCGGACGCTGCCGGACGACCTGGCGCTGTCCGACCCGGTGCGGGCGCTGCACGCCATCAGCCACGACCCCACCCTCACCACGCTCGTCCGCACCCTGGACGGGCGGCAGCTGACCGCGATCGACGTCCAGCGCCGCTACCTGGCGGCGGCCGAGAAGCACGTCAAGGCCCGCCGGGACGACACCGACGTGGTGACGGCCACCGAGACCCGCGACGTCCTCGACCGCTGGGGCGAGGTGCTCGACCGGCTCCAGGCCGACCCGGCCGGCACCCACCGTGACGTGGAGTGGGCCGCCAAGCTGCGCCTGCTGCAGTCCTACCGCGACCGGGACGGCCTGGCCTGGGACAACCCCCGCCTGGCCGCCATCGACGTGCAGTGGTCCGACGTCCGCCCCGACCGCGGGCTCTACCACCGCCTGGTGGCCCGCGGCGAGGTCGAGCGGCTGGTCACCGACGAGGAGGTCAGGGCGGCCGTCGAGCAGCCGCCGGAGGACACCCGGGCGTGGTTCCGGGGCCAGTGCCTGTCCCGGTACGGCAGCGCCGTGGCCGCCGCCAGCTGGGACTCCGTGATCTTCGACGTCCCCGGCCGGGGCGCGCTGCAGCGCGTCCCCACCCCCGAGCCGCTGCGCGGGACCCGCGAGCACGTCGGGGCGCTGCTGGACGCCAACCCGACCGCCACGGCCCTGGTCGAGGCCCTGACCCGGCCCGGGTCGTAGGCTGGTCGAGGTACCGCTGCCGACGACCCGCCGAGGGCCGCGGCACGACGCACGGAGGTGACGGCCATGCCAGGTCAGGAGCAGCAGCGCCCGCAGCGACGCAGCGACGCGCCCGAGGAGACCGACGACGTCGCGGTGCCCGCGACGACGACCGAGACCCCTGCGACCTCCGAGGTGGACTCCCTCCTCGACGAGATCGACGACGTCCTGGAGACCAACTCCGAGGAGTTCGTGCGCGGGTTCGTCCAGAAGGGTGGTCAGTGATCCCCAGCCACGACGGCACCGGCAGGCTGCCCGCAGCCTTCCTGGCGTCCGACACGTCGTCCTTCGTCGAGTTCCTGGGCCGCCACGCCCCCGACACGCTGGCCTCGCTGGCGCCACCACCGGGGACCGCCGGGACCCCGCTGACCCCGCACGCCACCACCATCGTGGCGCTGGCCTGCGCCGACGGCGTCGTGATGGCCGGTGACCGACGGGCCACGGCCGGCAGCGTCATCGCCAGCCGCGACATCGTCAAGGTCCACCCGGCCGACGCCCACTCCGCCATCGGCATCGCGGGGGCCGCGGGCATCGGCCTGGAGATGATCCGGCTGTTCCAGGTCGAGCTCGAGCACTTCGAGAAGATCGAGGGCGCCACGCTCAGCCTGGAGGGCAAGGCCACCCGGCTCGCGGCCATGGTCCGGGGCAACCTGGGCATGGCGCTGCAGGGCCTGGCGGCCGTACCGCTGTTCGCCGGCTGGGACCTGACGCACGCCCGGGGCCGCATCTTCAGCTTCGACGCCACGGGCGGTCGTTACACCGAGTCCGACCACCACTCCATCGGCTCGGGCAGCTACTTCGCCCGCGGCTCGATGAAGAAGCGCTGGCGCCACGGCATCACCACCGCCGAGGCCGCCGCCGTGGCCGTCGAGGCGCTGTTCGACGCGGCCGACGACGACTCCGCCACCGGTGGGCCCGACGTGGTGCGCCGGATCTGGCCGGTGGTGGCCGTGGTCGACGCCGCCGGATACCGAGAGCTGGACGACGAGGCGGTCGAGGCCCTGGTCAGGGACCTGCTCGACCGCCGCCACGACGACGACAACCCCGGAGGGGCCGTGCCCGAGGTCGGGGGGACACCCGCATGAGCCAGCCGTTCTACGTCTCGCCCGAGCAGCTGATGAAGGACCGGGCGGACTTCGCGCGCAAGGGCGTCGCCCGTGGCCGGGCCGTGGTCGTGGTGGCCCACGCCGACGGGATCAGCTTCGCCGGGGAGAACCCGTCCCGGGCGCTGCACAAGGTCAGCGAGATCTACGACCGGATCGCGTTCGCCGCGGTCGGCAAGTACAACGAGTTCGAGAACCTGCGGGTGGCCGGGGTCCGGTACGCCGACCTGCGCGGCTACTCCTACGACCGCTCCGACGTCACCGCTCGCGGTCTGGCCAACGCCTACGCCCAGACCCTGGGTGCGGTGTTCACGCAGGAGTCCAAGCCCTACGAGGTCGAGCTCGTCGTCGCCGAGGTCGGGCCGGCGCCCGACGCGGACCAGCTGTACCGGCTCACCTACGACGGCTCGGTGGTCGAGGAGCACGGCTTCGTCGCGATGGGCGCCGGGGCCGAGCAGATCAGCACCTACCTGCGCGAGCACTGGGACACCGGCCTCGACCACGCGGCGGCCCTGCGGCTCACCGTCGCCGCGCTGGCGGCGGGCGCCCCGGCCGGGGCCGACGGCGCCGCCCGCAGCATCGAGGCCGAGGCGCTGGAGGTCGCGACCCTGGTGCGGGGCCGCCCGCGCCGGGCGTTCCGGCGCCCCGACGTGGACGAGGTCCGCGAGGCCCTGCAGCAGGCGTAGGTCGGTCGCGTACCGTCCTGTCATGGACCGACGGATCCTCGGGCTCGAGACGGAGTACGGCGTCACGTGCGCGTTCGAGGGCACCCGGCGGCTGAGCCCGGACGAGGTGGCCCGGTACCTGTTCCGCAAGGTGGTGTCCTGGGGCCGCTCCAGCAACGTGTTCCTGCGCAACGGCTCCCGGCTGTACCTGGACGTCGGGTCGCACCCGGAGTACGCGACGGCCGAGTGCGACGACGTCCGCAGCCTGGTGGTCCACGACCGGGCGGGGGAACGCATCCTGGAGGGCCTGGCCACCGACGCCGAGCAGCGGCTGAAGGAGGAGGGCGTCAACGGCGAGGTCTTCCTGTTCAAGAACAACACCGACTCGGCCGGCAACTCCTACGGCTGCCACGAGAACTACCTGGTCAGCCGGCACGGCGAGTTCAGCAAGCTGTCCGACACGCTGATCCCGTTCCTGGTGTCCCGGCAGCTGGTGGCCGGCGCGGGCAAGGTCACCCAGACCCCGCGCGGGGCCGTGTTCTCGCTGTCGCAGCGGGCCGACCACATCTGGGAGGGCGTCTCCAGCGCCACCACCCGCAGCCGCCCGATCATCAACACCCGGGACGAGCCGCACGCGGACGCCGAGCACTTCCGCCGGCTGCACGTCATCGTCGGCGACTCGTCCATGTCGGAGACGACGACCCTGCTCAAGGTCGGCTCCGCGGACCTGGTGCTGCGGATGATCGAGGCCGGCCACCCCGTGCGGGACATGACCCTGGAGAACCCGATCCGGGCCATCCGGGAGATCAGCCACGACCTGACCGGACGCCGCCCGGTGCGCCTGGCCAGCGGGCGCACCGCCTCGGCCCTCGACATCCAGGGCGAGTACCTGCTGCGGGCCAAGGCCTTCGTCGAGGCCGGTGGCACCGACGAGGCGGTGGGCACCACGCCGGGCACGTTCAAGCAGGTCCTCGACCTGTGGGAGCGGGCGCTGCGGGCGGTGGAGACCGACGACCTGTCCCTGGTGGAGCGCGAGATCGACTGGGTCATCAAGTACCGGTTGCTGCAGCGGTACATGGACAAGAACTCGATGGGCCTCGACGACGCCCGCATCAGCCGGCTCGACCTGGCCTACCACGACATCAACCGCAACCGGGGCCTGTACTTCCTGATGGCCCGCCGCGGGCTCGTCGAGCGGGTGAGCACCGACCTGGAGGTGTTCGAGGCCACCGTGGTGCCGCCGCAGACGACCAGGGCCAAGCTGCGCGGCGACTTCGTGCGGGCGGCCCAGGAGAAGCACCGGGACTTCACCGTCGACTGGGTGCACCTGAAGCTCAACGACCAGGCCCAGCGGACCGTGCTCTGCAAGGACCCGTTCCGTTCCGTCGACGACCGCGTGGAACGTCTGATCGCCGGGATGTGACGCCACGCCGGGGGCCCGGTCAGGGGCGGTTGTCAGGAAGCACCCAGGAACGGCGCATAGTCTCTGCGGTGATGTCCTCGAACCGGGTGCTCTCACCCCTCCGGTCCAGTGCCCACCCCTCGCGCCGCCTCGCGGTGCCGCCCGGCCGCCGAGGCCTGCGTGCCGCAGCCGTCGGCACCGCCGTCGTGCTCGGCCTCGCGGCCTGCGGCGACGGCGAGAGCGGGGGCGAGGCCAGCGGGGCCGCCAACGCCTCGCTGGACGGGATCGCCGTCGAGGGCGGTTTCGGCGAGCCGCCGACGATCGACTTCGAGGCACCCTTCGAGCTCGAGAGCTCCGAGAGCCAGGTCCTCGAGGAGGGCGACGGCGAGGAGGTCGAGGAGGGCGACACCGTGTCCATCGACTACACGATCGCCTCCGGTACCGACGGCTCCGAGCTCGAGACCAGCTTCGGCACGTCGACGATCAGCCTGCCCCTGGCCGAGGGCCAGACCACCCCGGACCTGATCGAGGCCCTGGTGGGCGAGACGCTGGGCTCCCGCGTGCTCGTCGCGGTCGCCCCGGAGGCCCCGCCGGAGGGTGCGGGGGAGTCGCCCGCGCCGGAGCAGCCCGGCCAGGAGACGATCATCTTCGTCATCGACCTGCTCGAGATCATCCCCGAGCGCGCCGACGGCGAGCCCGTCGACCCGGTCGCCGGCGTCCCCACGGTCGAGACCTCCGAGGAGGGTGACGTCACCGGCATCACCGTGGACGGCGTCGAGCCGCCCGCCGAGCTCGTCGTCACCCCCGTCGTCCAGGGCGACGGCGACGAGGTGCAGGCCACCGACACCGTGACGATCCACTACTCCGGCGTCCTGGCCGCCGACGGCACGCCCTTCGACTCCTCCTGGGACCGCGGCGCCCCCACCTCGTTCCCGCTGGGCAACCTCATCCAGGGCTGGCAGGAGGGCCTGACCGGGGTCCCCGTCGGCAGCCGTGTGGTGCTGCAGGTCCCGGCCGAGCTCGGCTACGGCGAGGCGGGCAGCCCCCCCACCATCCCCGCGAACGCGCCGCTGGTCTTCGTCATCGACGTGCTCGACACCGCCGCCGCCCCCGAGGCGCCGGCCGAGCCCGCCCCGGAGTCCTCGGAGTAGCAGTACCCTCCTGCGCGGCCCCTGGCGCAGGAGGAGGTGGGCGGCATGTCGGGTTCCCGGACCGAACGGCTGCTCAACCTCGTCATCGCGCTGCGTGCCACCCGTCGTGGCATGCGGCGCGAGGACCTGCGCCGGGCCGTGCCGCAGTACGCCGCCTCGCCCAGCGAGACGGCCTTCGAGCGGATGTTCGAGCGTGACAAGGAGGACCTCCGTCAGATCGGGGTCCCGATCGTCACCGTGCCCAGCGACGTGCTCGTGGACGCCGACGACGCGTACCGGATCGACGCCGGGGCCTACGAGCTGCCGCCGGTGACCTTCACGCCCGCGGAGGTCGCCGTGCTGGGTCTCGCGGCCCACGTCTGGCAGCAGGCGGACCTGGCGGTGCCGGCGGCGCGGGCCCTCACCAAGCTCAAGGCGGTGGGTGCCTCCGACGACCCGATGCGGGCCGTGGACGCGGCCCGGGACCTGGCCGGTCTCGTCGACCCGGTGGTGCGGACCGTGGAGCGGTCGTTCTCGCCCCTGCACGACGCGCTGCGCCTCGGCCAGGTCGTCCGGTTCGCGTACCGGCGACCCGACGGGCAGCGGGCGGTCCGGACGGTCGAGCCCTGGCGCCTGGTCCTGCGGGCCGGCACCTGGTACCTGGTCGGGCTCGACGACGACCGCGGGGCCGCCCGGGTGTTCCGGCTCAGCCGCATCGACGGCGCCGTCACCGTGGTGCGGGGACGACGCGCGGCCCCGCCGCCCGACGAGGCGGCCGTCACGCAGGCGCTGCACGTGCTGCGCGCGGTGGACGGGCCGGCCGGTCCCCGCAGCGGACCGCAACGGGTGGCCGTGCTCCGGCTCGCCCCCGGCCGCGGCGGGCGGCTGCGGGCGATGGCCGTGCGCTCCGGCGACGACCCCGGCGACGGCGACGAGGTGCGCGTCCGGCTGTACGGCGGCGACCCCGACCGGGCCGACCACCTGCCCTGGGTCGTGGTGGAGGCCGTCGCGGCCACCGGCCCCGACGTGCAGGTCATCGAGCCGTTCGAGCTGGTCCAGGCGGTCGACGTGGTCTGGCGCGCCGCCCTGGCCCGCCACAGCAGCCCCGCCGGGGAGCCCGACGCCCTCGCCGGCCCGCCGTCCGCGGTGGCCCCGGCGGCGCACGGTCCGGGGGCCACCGAACGGCTGTCCCGCCTGCTGGCCATGGTGCCGTTCGTGCTGCGGCGCGAGGGGGTCACCCTCACCGAGCTGGCCGGGCACTTCGAGGTCTCCGAGAAGCAGGTGGTCAAGGACCTGGAGCTGCTCTTCGTCTGCGGCACGCCCGGCCACCTGCCGGACGACCTCATCGAGGCCGACTGGGAGGGGGGTGTCGTCCGGATCGGCAACGCCGAGCCGATCAGCCGGCCGTTGCGCCTCACCGGCGAGGAGGCCGTGGTGCTGCTGCTGGGTCTGCGGCTCCTGGAGGAGGTCCCCGGGCCGCACGACCGGGGCGCGCTCACCTCGGCCGCGACCACGTTGGAGCTGCTCACGGTCGGTCAGGACGTGCACGTCGGCCTCGTCCCCGACCCGTGGGGGCCGCCGCGGCACGCCGACACGGTCACCCGGGCCCTGCTCGGGCACCACCGGCTCCGGCTGCGGTACCTGTCCGCCGGGCGGGACGAGCTGTCCGTGCGCGACGTCGACCCGCAGCGCATCGTCCACGAGTCGGGTCGGCACTACCTGCAGGGCTGGTGCCACCGGGCCCACGAGGTCCGCCTGTTCCGCCTCGACCGCGTCGTGTCGGCCGAGGTGCTCGACGTCGAGGTGCCCGCCACCCCCGGCCGGAGCCACGTCCCCGCGGCCGTCGGGTCGTCGCTGCACGGGCAGGTGCCGCCCTCGCCGGCGGACCTCGCCGTGCTGATCCGGCTCCACCGCGGCGCGCAGTGGGTGGCGGAGAGCTACCCGGTGGAGGACGTGGCGGTCGGCGAGGGCACCCGCGACGTCCGGATGCGGGTGGCCGACCCGGCCCGGGTGGTGCGGCTGGTGCTGGGGCTGGGCGGGCGCGCCGAGGTGCTCGCCCCCGCGTCGGTGCGGGCGGCCGTCGCCGGTGCCGCCGCCGCGGCGCTGGACCGTTCGGGTGGTCCTGGACCCCCGCCGCGGGCCGCAGAGGCCCACTAGCACCGCGAATCCGGACACGACGCCGTCCCGGCGTTCAAGTTCTCGGGCTGCCCTGCCGAACCGTTGTCACACGAGGAGCCGCCACCGGCTCCCGGAACAGGCCCAGCAGGGCCGGACAGCGAGGAGGGCGACATGACGGTCATCAAGGCGTCGTGCCCGTCGTGCGGAGATGTCGAGCTCACGCCGCGGCAGGTCCGTCTCGTCGTGTGCTCGGTCGAGGACCGGAGCTTCTACAGCTTCTCGTGCTCGGAGTGCGGCGACGAGGTCAGGAAGCCGGCCGGGGGCGACGTCGTCGCCCTGCTGCGCACCGGTGGGGTCCTGCCCGAGCGCTGGGTCATCCCGGCGGAGGCGCTCGAGCCGCACGCCGGGCCCGCCCTGTCCCACGACGACCTGCTCGACTTCTGCCTCTGGCTGGAGTCCGCCGACCTGGTGTCCGCCGCGGCCCAGACCCACGACCGGCCCCGCCCGGCGGGGGAGTCCGCGACCCTCTGACCCCGAGGTGACGGCGGACGCGGGGGCCACCCGAGCGCTGGGGCAGGTTGCCGGGCAACGGTCAGCCACCGTTGCCCCCGGGCCCGCCCACGACCGGCTAGCGTGTCGGTCGTGGGATGGGTCCTTGCGTGCGTGCTGATAGCGCTGGTCGGGCTCATCTACCTGTTCCTGCAGGCCCGCGAGGTGTGGCGCAAGTCCCGCCTGCTGCTCGGCGAGATCGAGACCGCCGCGGCTCGCGCGGGAGAGGCGTCGCAGCCCTCCTCGCGTCCCACGGACGTTCGTGAGACGTAGACTCCTCGCCATCGACCTATGGAGGTAGGCGCATGTTCCGGAACCTCATCGACCAGCCGTTCGCGCTCGTCATCATCATCCTCGCCGTCGTGGTCCTCTTCGGGTACAAGCGTCTGCCCGACGCCGCCCGGCAGATCGGTCGATCGATGAGGATCTTCAAGAGCGAGGTCAAGACCATGAAGGACGAGGGCAAGGACGACAAGCCCGCGGCCCCCGCTCGCCCCGCGACGCCCGACAACGCCACCGAGCCGCTCGAGGGCCGCGTGATCGCCGACGACCACGCCCCCCGCGTCGACCCGGTCGACGAGCCGCGCAGGACCGACCCGGCCCGTCACGACGTCTGACCCGTCCTTCATCGCCTGACGCCAGGAGGCGACCGTGCTCCGCAAGGCCCGCACCCCTGATGGCCGCATGCCGTTGCGGGCGCACCTCGTCGAGCTGCGCAACCGGTTCTTCGTCTCGACCGCGTTCATCGTCCTCGGTGCCATCGGGGGCTGGTTCGTCTACCCCTGGCTGATCTCGGAGCTCGTCACCCCGATCCAGGTCGCCTCCGCCGCCAACGACATGGAGCTCGACCTCCGGTTCGCGTCACCGACCGAGGCGTTCGACCAGCGGATCAAGCTGTCGCTGTGGATCGGCCTGATCGGGTCCAGCCCGGTCTGGATCTACCAGGTCTGGGCGTTCATCACGCCCGGGCTCACCCGCAAGGAGCGCTGGTACTCCGTCGGGTTCCTCGCGGCGTCGGTCCCGCTGTTCCTGTCCGGCGTGGCCCTGGCCTGGCTGGTGCTGCCCAACGCGTTCATCTTCCTCACCGGGCTCAACCCCGAGGAGGTCGGCAGCATCTTCGACTTCAGCCTGTACCTGTCGTTCGTCACCCGGGTCGCGCTCGGGTTCGGCATCGCGTTCCTGCTGCCCGTGGTCATGGTGGCCCTCAACTTCGCCGGGCTGGCCAGCGGCCGCGCGCTGCTCAAGGGCTGGCGCGTCGCCATCGTGGCCTCGTTCGTCTTCGCGGCCATCGCCAGCCCGACGCCCGACATCATCGTCATGTTCACCCTCGCCATCCCCATCGTCGGCCTGTACTGGGTCGCGGTGGGCATCGCCTGCGTCAACGACTGGCGCCGGCGCCGCCGCGACGGCACCGCCGGGCTGGACGACGACGAGGCCTCGGTCCTGGACGAGGAGCCGTCGGAGCTCGACGAGGAGCCCTCTCCCGTCGACAAGCCCTGACCCTCCCGGCCCGGCCGCCGACCCGTGCCCCCGGGCGAGCCTGACGGGGTCGGCGCAGGATCCGGGTATGTTCCGGCCGTGAGGGACCGGGACCGCGACGACGCGGCGGCAACGACGACGCCCCAGGACTCCGGCCTCCGGGTCGCCCTGCTCATCAACCCCAGCTCGGGCGGCGGCCGCGGGGCCGGCATCGGCGAGGCGGCCGTGGTCCGGCTGCGAGGCCTCGGCCACCAGGTCGAGCGGGTCGTCGCCGCCGACGCCGCCACGGCCGAGCGCCTGGCCCGCGAGGCCGTCACCAGGACCGGCGACGAGCGCGTCGACGCGCTGGTCGTGGTCGGCGGCGACGGGGTGGTGCACCTCGGGGTCAACGTGGTCAGCGGGACCGACGTCCCGCTCGGGGTGGTGCCCGCCGGCACCGGCAACGACGTCTCGCGCGCCTGGGGCCTGCCGGCCGACCCGGTCGCCGCCGTGGACACCATCGACGCCTGCCTGCGGCTGGGGTCGGTCCGCCGGGTGGACGGGATGCAGGTCGAGCAGCTGAGCCCGGACGGCAGCGTGGCCGCCGCACGCTGGGTCGCGGGGGTGACCGCGGCCGGGTTCGACGCCGTCGTCAACGAACGGGCCAACGGCTGGCGCTGGCCGCGCGGCGCGGCGCGGTACAACCTGGCTATCGTCCGCGAGCTGCCGCTGTTCCGCCCGGTCCCGTACCGGCTGCACCTCGACGGCGAGGAGTGGCGCACCGAGGGCCTGCTCGTCGCCGTGGCCAACACCAGCTCCTACGGCGGGGGGATGCACATCGCGCCCCACGCGGACCACGGCGACGGGCTGCTGGACGTGGTCGTGGTCACCCCGGTCGCGCTGCACCGGTTCGTCCGGCTGTTCCCCCGGGTGTACGCCGGGACCCACGTCGAGATCGACGCCGTCGAGGTGCGGCGTGCCCGGCAGGTCGAGGTCCACGTCGACCCGCTCGGACGCCACCCGCGACCCATCGTGGCCTACGGCGACGGCGAGCGGCTGGGGCCGCTGCCGCGACGGTTCACCGCTCACGGCGGGGCGGTGGCGGTGCTGTCTCCCGCACGCACGTAACCTGGGACGCATGTCCAGCCCCGCCGAACGGTTCGCCGCGGCACGCGCCAGGCAGCGGCAGGAGAGCTCACCGCTCGGTCGCTTCGTCGCCGGGCTGGCCTTCGAGGCGGACGACTTCCAGCTCGAGGCCATGCAGGCCGTCGCCGAGGGGCACGGCGTGCTGGTGGCCGCCCCCACGGGGGCGGGCAAGACCGTGGTGGGCGAGTTCGCCGTCGACCTGGCCCTGCGCACCGGACGCAAGGCGTTCTACACCACCCCGATCAAGGCGCTGTCCAACCAGAAGTACAACGACCTGGTCGCGGTGCACGGCGCCGACGCGGTGGGCCTGCTGACCGGTGACGTGTCGGTCAACGGCGAGGCCCCCGTGGTCGTGATGACCACCGAGGTGCTCCGCAACATGATCTACGCGGGCTCACCGACCCTGGCCGGGCTGGGCTTCGTCGTGATGGACGAGGTGCACTACCTGGCCGACCGGTTCCGCGGCGCGGTCTGGGAGGAGGTCATCATCCACCTGGCCGACGACGTGCAGCTGGTCTCGCTGTCGGCCACCGTCAGCAACGCCGAGGAGTTCGGCGAGTGGCTGGCCACCGTGCGCGGGGACACGCGCGTGGTGGTCAGCGAGCACCGCCCCGTGCCGCTGTGGCAGCACGTGCTGGTGGACAAGCGGCTGCACGACCTGTTCGTCGACCCCGACGGCGACCCCGTGCTGGGTCTGCCGGGGGACGACCCCGGCCTGGTCAACCCGGAGCTCGTCGCGCTGGCCCGCGAGGAGTCGCGCTCCGAGCGTCGCTACAAGGGTCGCCCGCAGCGGGGCGGCAGCCGGCCCCGACGCCGCGGCGCCCCCAGCCGGGCCACCGTGGTCGAGGCCCTGGACGCCGACGGCCTGCTGCCGGCCATCCACTTCATCTTCAGCCGCAACGGCTGCGACGCCGCCGTCCGGCAGTGCCTGGCCTGGGGGGTACGGCTGACCACGCCCGACGAGCGGCGCGAGATCCGCCTGCTGGCCGAGGAGCGGACCGCGTCGCTGCCCGACGCCGACCTCGGCGTGCTGGGCTGGTCGGAGTGGGTGGAGGGCCTGGAGCGGGGGGTGGCGGCCCACCACGCCGGTCTGCTGCCCGCGTTCAAGGAGACCGTGGAGGAGCTCTTCCGGCGCGGTCTGGTCAAGGTCGTCTTCGCCACGGAGACCCTGGCGCTGGGCGTCAACATGCCGGCCCGCTCCGTCGTGCTGGAGAAGCTGGTCAAGTGGAACGGCGAGCAGCACGTCGACATCACGGCGGGGGAGTACACCCAGCTGACCGGGCGGGCCGGGCGCCGTGGCATCGACGTCGAGGGCCACGCGGTGGTGCTGTGGAGCGACGGCCTGCAGCCGGACCACGTCGCGGGGCTGGCCTCGACCCGCACCTACCCGTTGCGGTCCAGCTTCGCGCCGACCTACTCGATGGCCGTCAACCTGGTGCAGCGGGTCGGGCGCAACGAGGCCCGGTCCATCCTGGAGACGTCGTTCGCGCAGTTCCAGGCCGACCGCGGCGTGGTCGGGCTGGCCACGCAGCTGCGCAAGCAGGAGGAGGCGCTGGCGGGCTACTCCGACGCGATGACGTGCCACCTGGGCGACTTCGAGGGCTACCACCGGCTGCGCGGGCGCATCTCGATCCTGGAGAAGGACCTGTCGCGGCGGGCGTCGGCCGACCGTCGCGCCGACGCCTCGGCCACCCTGGAGCGGCTGCGCCGCGGGGACGTCATCGACGTGCCGGCCGGGCGCAAGCGCGGCTGGGCCGTCGTGCTGGACCCGGGCCTGAACGGGCCCGGCCCTCGCCCGACCGTGCTGACCGCGGACCGCCAGGTCCGCCGGCTGGAGACCGTCAGCTTCCCCTCCGCCGTCCGGGTGGCCACTACCGTCCGGGTGCCCAAGCACTTCGACGCCGGTGACGCCCGGGCCCGCCGCGACCTGGCCAGCAGCATGCGCAACGCCCTGGCGGCGGTCGGTGGCGGCGACGTCGTCCCTCCTCACCAGGACGAGCCGCCCGGGCGTGGCCGCCACGGCGAGGACGCGGGGGAGCTGCAGCTGGTGCAGCTGCGGCGCGAGCTGCGCGCCCACCCCTGCCACGGCTGCGCCGAGCGGGAGGACCACGCCCGCTGGGCCCAGCGCCGCGACGACCTGGAGCGCGACCACCGGGGCCTGCAACGGCGCATCCAGGGCCGCACGGCCGTCATCGCCCGCACGTTCGACCGGGTGTGCGAGGTGCTCGACGAGCTCGGCTACCTGGACGGCGAGACCGTGACCGACGCCGGCGACGCGCTCCGCTCGATCTACACGCACTCCGACCTGCTGGTCGCCGAGTGCCTGCGCACCGGCATCTGGGACGACCTGGACGGACCCGCGCTGGCGGCGGTCGTGTCGAGCCTGGTCTTCGAGGCCCGTCGCGAGGTCGAGGGCGTCGACCCCCGCCTGCCCGGGCGGGGCACGGCGCTGGCCTGGGACGCGACGATGCGGGCCTGGTCCGCCCTCACCGACGTGGAGGACCGGCACAAGGTGACGTCCACCCGGGAGCCCGACCCCGGTTTCGCGGCCCCGGTGTGGCGGTGGGCGCAGGGCCAGCCGCTGGAGAACGTGCTGCGCGAGAGCGACCTGAGCCCGGGCGACTTCGTCCGCTGGTGCCGGCAGACCCTGGACCTGCTCGACCAGGTCCAGGCCTCCGCCCCGCGCGGCAGCCTGCTGCGCGCCGCGGCCGGTGACGCCGTCAAGCGGGTCCGCCGGGGGGTCGTCGAGTACTCCCTGGGCCCCGCGGCCTAGGCGGACGCACCCCGCCTCGACACGTCCGGGCGACGGTGCGTAAGGTCCTGTCCGACCCCCGGGGAGCGCAGCAGCGCTGAGAGTGCGGAACGTCCGCAGACCCGTCACCTGATCCGGTTAGCACCGGCGTAGGGAGCAGGGCCAGGTACCGACGTGCGTCCGGCACGGCGGTCGTCTCGGTCGACCCGTGGGCGGGACAGCGAGGACGTCATGACCACGACCGGAAGCACCACGAGCAGCACGACCGGCACCGGCAGCGGGACCAGGAGCACCACGGGCAGCCCGAGCAGCGGGACCGCGACGCCGCGCGAGCGCGGCATCGGGATGCGGTTCAGCCTGCACCCGCACTGCGACGACTTCGTCGCGGTCATCCTCGGGGCCCTGGCGGACGTCGAGCGCGCCGGGCTCACCCGAGGGCTGACCCTGGAGACCGACGACGTGAGCACCTGGGTCGGGGCGGTCGACGAACCGGCCGAGCAGCGGCTCGTGGCCTACCTGGCCGCCGTGCTGGCCGCGGCGCACCGACGCAGCGGCGGCGGGCACGTCGTCGCCCACGTCCTGCTGTCGCGCGGCTGCCCGGGCGAGGTGGGCTGCGACCTGTCGGTCACCGGCCTGTCCCGCCCGGACCCGGTGCAGGTCGAGCCCACCGGCGTGACGGCCGCCGCCCAGTGGTCGCTGTACCCGCTGCTGGACGGCGGGTCCGACGACGGGGCCCACATGGTCCACATCGAGCGGGCCATCGCCCAGGCGGTCGAGCGGGGCACCACCAGGGGCGCCGCGCACTACGCGACGCGGCTCAGCGGGGACGTCGCGGAGGTGCTGGCCACCGCGGCCGACGCGTGGGGCTCGGTCGGGTCCGTCGTCGCGCACGTCGTGAGCCACCTGACGGTGTCCGTCGGCTCCCCGAGCGCGGCCGGTGACCGGTGAGCGCGCCCGTGGCCCCGGCGCCCCGGCTGTTCCGCTGGGAGCTGCGCGACCTGGTCCTCATGGTGGTGCTCGCCGTGGTGTTCGGGTTCGTCTACTGGGCGCTGGTGCAGGCGTGGACGGGGCTGGCCATCCTCATGGGCCCGGCCGGCGACCTGGCGCAGCACGTGGTGTTCGGGGGGTGGTTGATGGTCGCGCCGATCACCATCGCCATCGTCCGCCGGGCCGGGGCCGGTCTCGTCGCGGAGGTGCTCGCCTCCGTGGTCGAGGTGGTGTTCCTGGGCTCGCCCGTCGGCCCGCTGCTGGTGGTCGCCGCCGCGATCCAGGGGTTCGGCAGCGAGCTGGCCTTCGCGGCCACGCGGTACCGGTCTTACGGCTGGGCCGTGTTCGCGGTGTCGGGCCTCCTGGGGGCCGGGCTGGTGTTCTTCTGGTCCGCGTTCCGGTTCGGCTGGTACGGCCAGGACGTCTTCGTGCTGCGGCTGGTGGTGCAGCTGGTGTCCGGGGTCGTCCTGGGCGGTCTGCTGGCCAAGGTCGTCGTGGACCGGCTCGCCCGCACGGGCGTCCTGGACAACTTCGCCATCGGCCGGGCCCAGCTGGCGGACGGACGTGCCTGAGGACGGCGTCGACCCCGCGGTCCGGCTCGAGCGCGTCGGCGTGGGGTTCCCCCGCCGTGGCGAGGACGTCCTGCGCGACGTCGACCTCGACCTGGCCCCGGGGGAGCAGGTGCTCCTGCTGGGGGCCTCGGGGTGCGGCAAGTCCACGGTGCTGCAGACCATCACCGGGGTGGTGCCCCACACGGTCACCGCCCGGACCACGGGACGGGTGGTCGTGGGCGGCGTCGACACCGCGGGCACCACGGTCGTCGAGCTCTCCCGGCAGGTCGGGGTGCTGGCCCAGGACCCGACGGGCGCGGTCTGCCTGCCCCACGTGGACACCGAGGTGGCGCTGCCGCTGGAGAACCAGGCCGTCGACCCGGACCGGATCGGCCCGCGGGTGCGGGAGGTCCTGGCGCTGGTGGACGCGGAGCACCTGCTGGCCCGGCCCACGGCGTGGCTGTCCGGTGGGGAGTCGCAGCGGGTCGCGCTGGCCGCGGCCCTGGCCGCGCGGCCCCGCGTCCTGCTGCTGGACGAGCCGACCTCGATGCTCGACCCGGCAGGGGTGGCCGCCGTCCGTGCGGCCGTGCGGTCCGTCGTGGCCCACGACCGACCGGCCGTGGTCATGGTCGAGCACCGCCTGGACGAGCTGGCCGGGGAGGCGGGGACCGCGGGGCTGCCCGACCGCTCGGTGGTGCTGTCGGAGCAGGGCCGCGTGGTGGCCGACGGCCCGACCGCCGAGGTCCTGCTCGGTCGTTCGGCGGAGCTCCGGGCCGGGGGGTGCTGGCTGCCGCTGGAGGCCGAGCTGCACGCCGTCACCGGGGTGGCCGGCGGGCTGGCCGCGGCGGCCAACCGGGCGCTGCTGCGCGAGCTCGTGGCGGGGGACGGGCACGGTCCGACCCCACCGGGGCTCGGCCCGACCCCACCGGGGGAGGTCGTGCTGTACGCCCGAGGGCTGGCGGTGCGGGACCGCCGCCACGCCGACCCCGCGCGGGCGCGTCGCCGGGGGCTGCGTCGACGCCCCCCGCCGCCCGGGCCGACCCCGGCGCTGCTGCGCGACGTCGACCTGCGGCTGCACGCCGGTGAGGTCGTCGCGGTCCTGGGGGCCAACGGGGTGGGCAAGTCCTCGCTGCTGCTGACCCTGGCCGGGCTGCTGGCCCCCGCGGCCGGCACGGTGCAGGGGGCGCGCCCGGGGATGGTGTTCCAGCACGCCGAGCACCAGCTGCTGGCCACGACCGTCCGCCAGGAGGTGGCCCACGGACTCGACCCCGCGACCTCGGCCGCCACCGTCGCGGCGGCCCTGCGGGACCACCGCCTGGAGCACCTGGGCGACCAGAGCCCGTACCGGTTGTCGGGCGGGGAGAAGCGGCGCGTCGGGCTGGCCGCCGTGCTGGCCCACGACCGGCCCTGCCTGCTGCTGGACGAGCCGACGCTGGGCCTGGACCGCCGTGACACCGCGGCCACGCTGCAGACCCTGCGGCGCGAGGCGGCCGCCGGGCGGGCCGTGCTGCTGGTGAGCCACGACCTGCGCAGCGTGGCGGCCGTGGCCGACCGGCTGGTCGTCCTGGCCCGTGACGGCGTCCTGGCCGACGGCCCCACGGTCGACGTCCTCCGCCGTCCCGACGTGCTGGAGGGCGCAGGGCTGCGCCTGCCCGCGCTGGTGGCCTGGCTGCTGGCGGAGCTGCCGGGGGAGGACCCCGCGGGGCTGGCCCGGGTCCTGCAGCGCCTGGACGGGCTGCCCGCGGTGGGCCCGGCGGTGGTGCCCGCATGAGCGCCACCGCCCGGCTCGCCCCCGACGAGCGGGCCGCGCCGTCCCCGCTGGGGCGCGTCGACCCCACGGTCAAGCTGGGCGTCCTGGTCGTGGTGTCGGCCGCCATGCTGCTGGTGCTGCACCCGTTCGTGCCCACGGTGCTGTACCTGCTCGGCCTGGTCGCGGTGGCGGCGGGCACGCGGCTGCCCGCCCGGACGCTCGCCCTGGCCCACCTGCCGTTCGTCGCCTTCGCGACCGGGCTGCTCCTGGTCAACGTCCTGAGCCGGCCGGGGGAGGTGCTCTGGCGCTGGGGGGTGCTGCGGGTCACGGTCGAGGGGGTGGAGGTGGGGTCGGCGCTGGCGGCCCGGACCCTGCTCATCGGGGTGCTGGCGATCGGGTTCATCGCCTCGACCGGGCCGGTGGCGCTCATGACCAGCCTGCACCAGAACGCGCGGCTGGGGGCGCGGGTGACGCACGCCCTGCTGGCCGGCTACCGGATGCTGCAGCAGATGCCGCAGGAGTGGCAGACCATCCGGCAGGCCCACGCCGTGCGGGCCCCGCTGCGCACCGACGGCCGGCTGCCGCGCTCGCCCCGGTTCCTGGCCGGCGTCGTGTTCACGCTGCTGGTGGTGTCGGTCCGACGCGGTGAGCGGCTCGCGCAGTCCCTGGAGTCGAGGGGCCTGGGGCTGCAGCCGCGCACCACCTGGCGCCCGGCGCCGCTGCGGGCCCGCGACGCGTGGTTCGCGGGCTCCGTGCTGGTGGTGATGGTGGCCGTCCTGCTGCTGGGGTGGTCGCTGGACCTGCTGGACGGTCCCGGTGCGCTCACCGGGTGAGGGGAGGCCGGTGGTGGTGGACCCGGGCGACCACCCGGGGCTCAGCGGGTCGCGGCCGTGCGGGCCAGCTCGGCGACGCGGGCCATCTGACGCGCGCAGCCCCACCGCTCGCCGAACGCCGTCACCGCGTCGTCGTCGGCCGGCCCCCGGACCAGCCAGTCGTCGGTGGCCGGTGGCACGACGTCGGCGTCGTCCACCCCGCTGACGACCTGCAGCGCCGCCAGGACGTAGGTGAGCGAGCCGACCAGCCTCGCGCGCCGGGCCGGCGTCATGGGACGGTCGGGGTCGGCCGCGGCGGCCATCACCGCGTGCAGGTCGCCGTGCTGGGCGATCAGGTCCGCCGCGGACTTCTCGCCGATCCCGGCGATGCCGGGCAACCCGTCGGAGGGGTCGCCACGCAGCACGGACATGTGCAGGTACGCGCGACCGTCGGCGACCCCGTACCGGTGCAGCAGGTCCGCCCCGGTCATGGCGGGCGCGTCCTTGACGCCCTTGGCCACGTAGACCACCCGGACCCCGGCCTCGTCGTCGACCAGCTGCAGCAGGTCACGGTCCCCGCTGACCACGTCCACCGGACCGAGACCCGCGTCGGTCCACCGCCGCGCGACCGTCGCGCAGACGTCGTCGGCCTCCATCCCCGCGGCCTCGACCCGCGGCAGGCCCAGCAGCGCCAGGGCCTCGGCGATGAGCGGCACCTGCGGCGACAGCTCGTCGGGGACCTCCTCCTCCTGGCCCTCGGCGACCCGGTGGGCCTTGTAGGACGGGATGAGGTCGGTCCGCCAGGCGGGGCGCCAGTCCGCGTCCCAGCAGGCGGCGTAGGCCGCGGGGGAGAACCGCTCCAGCAGCATCGCCGTCATGTCGAGGTACCCGCGCAACGCGTTGACCGGCGAGCCGTCCGGCGCCCGGACCGAGGAGGGCACGCCGTAGAAGGCCCGGAAGTACAACGTGGCGGCGTCGACGGCCAGCAGTCTGCTCACGCGCTCATGCTGGCAGGCCGGGCCGACGACCGGGCGAGGCCGCGCACGCCCGGTTATCGTGACCCCAGCCGCCACCCCGCGGCACCCCACCACCCCTCACACCCCGAGGAACGCCCGTGACCGGTCGACGACGACCCTTCCCCGCCCCCGCCCGTGACCTGCCCACCGACGAGGCCACCGAGCTCCTCGCGCTCGTGCGCGAGATCGCCGACGCCGAGCTGGCGCCCGTGGCCGCCGAGGCCGAGGACCGCGCCGCCCGGCTGCAGGAGTACCCCCGCGACGCCTACCGGTTGCTGGGCAAGGCGGGTCTGCTGGGCCTGCCCTACGACCCGGAGCACGGCGGGGGCGGGCAGCCCTACGTCGTCTACCTGCAGGTGCTGGAGGAGCTGGCCCGCTGCTGGGGGACCGTCGCGATGGGCACCAGCGTCCACGTCCTCGCCTGCCACGGCCTGGCCCTGGCGGGTACGCCCGAGCAGGTGCAGCGGTGGCTGCCGGACCTGCTGGGCGGCGAGCTGCTCGCGGCCTACTGC
This sequence comes from Aquipuribacter aurantiacus, assembly GCF_051216895.1. Lineage (NCBI taxonomy): Bacteria > Bacillati > Actinomycetota > Actinomycetes > Micrococcales > Intrasporangiaceae > Aquipuribacter > Aquipuribacter aurantiacus. The sequence goes on along the minus strand of NZ_JBPKAO010000007.1, from coordinate 113,758 downwards.
CTGTCGGAGTCCGACTCCGGCTCCGACGCCGCCGCGATGCGCACCCGCGCGGAGCGGGACGGCGACGGCTGGCGCCTGCACGGCACCAAGGCCTGGATCACCCACGGCGGCATGGCCGACAGCTACACGGTGTTCGCCCGCACGTCCCCCGCACCCGAGGGCGGGGCGCCCAGCACGGGGATCTCGGCGTTCCTGGTGCCCGCCGACGCCGAGGGGATCAGCGTGGCCCCGCCCGAGCACAAGATGGGTTTCGCCGGGTCGCGCACGGCGCAGGTCACGTTCGACGGCGTCCGGGTGGACGGCGACCGGCTGCTGGGCACCGAGGGCGAGGGGTTCCGCCTGGCCAAGTCGGCGCTGGACGCCGGTCGCCTGGGCATCGCCGCGGTGGCGGTCGGGCTGGCGCAGGCCGCGCTGGAGGACGCCGTGGCCTACGCGCGCGAGCGGGAGCAGTTCGGCCGCCGCATCATCGACTTCCAGGGCCTCGGGTTCATGCTGGCCGACATGGCGACGGCGGTGGCCGCGTCGCGGGCGCTCTACCTGGACGGTGCGCGCCTGCTGGACGCTGGGGACGACCCCACGAGGGTCCGGGCCACGGCGTCGATGGCCAAGACGTTCTGCACCGACGCGGCGGTCCGGGTGACCACCGACGCGGTGCAGGTGCTGGGCGGCGCCGGCTACGTCACCGACCACCGCGCGGAGCGGCTGATGCGCGAGGCCAAGCTGCTGCAGATCGTCGAGGGCACCAACCAGGTCCAGCGGGTGGTCGTCGCCGGGGCGCTGGCGCGGGGCTGAGACGCCGCCGCAGGCGGTGCTTGCTGCGTCAGCCCCCGTGCCTCGCAGATCGTTGCACCGTCGTTACCTCCCGCTGGCTTAGTGTGCGGCGATGACCACGATCGACGGCAAGGCCTTCGTCGACGACCTGGACCGCTCCATCGTCCGGGCGCTGTCCAGCGACGGGCGGATGTCGTACACCGACCTGGGCAAGCTGACCGGGTTGTCGACCTCGGCCGTCCACCACCGTGTCCGCCGCCTGGAGCAGCGGGGTGTCCTGCGGGGCTACCGGGCGGTCGTGGACGCGACGTCGCTCGGGCTGCCGCTGACGGCCTTCATCTCGCTGACGCCGCTGGACCAGTCCGCCCCGGACGACGTCCCCGTGCGGCTGGAGGACCTGGTGGAGGTCGAGGCCATCCACGCGGTGGCGGGCGAGGCCAACTACATGATCAAGGTGCGGGTGGCGTCCCCGGCCATCCTCGAGGACCTGCTCACGACCATCCGGCAGAAGGCCGGGGTGTCGACGCGGACGACCGTCGTGCTGAGCACCCCCTACGAGGACCGGCCGCCCAGGATCTGAGCCCCGTCGGGGCGCGCCGCCCGTCGGGCCTGCTTGACCTGCAGCATCACCTGGTCCGCGTGCTGCACCAGCCCGTCCAGGGACGTGCCGTCCCGGGGCAGGTGCGCGACCCCGATGCTGGCGTGGACCTGCTCCACCGCCAGGGCGGACTGCAGCCACCGCACCCGCCCGGGCACCTCGGTCGGGGGGCAGCCGTGCAGCAGCACGGTGAACTCGTCCCCGCCGAGGCGGGCGCACAGGTCCTCCGGACCGACGCCGCGACGCAGCACGCGGGCCGCGGTGACGATCAACCGGTCGCCGGCGGCGTGGCCCTGCACGTCGTTGATCTCCTTGAGGCCGTCCAGGTCCAGGTACAGCATGCTCACGTGCTCGCCGCGCCGCAGCGACACCTCGACCACGGGCCGACCGTCGGCCTCGAACCCTCGTCGGTTGCGCAGACCGGTCAGCTCGTCGGTCAGGGCGGCGAGGCGCACCCGCGCCTGGGCGGCCGTGAGGCGGTCGACGGTGCGGTGGTGGGTGACGTGCAGCAGGACCGCCACCGCGACCGACACCAGCACGGGGTACCCGGACCAGGTCCAGGTGCCGGGCTGCACGAGCAGGATCGTCGTCCAGCCGGCCAGCGCCAGCAGGCAGGTGAGGGCCATGTGGCCGCGCGGGACCAGCGTGCCCCCCGCGGCCACCACGGCCAGCACGACCGTCAGGGAGGCCCAGGGCTGCGCGACGACGTGGCCGTACAGCACGGTCTCGCCGCCCAGCAGGAGCATGGCCACGCACATCAGCAGGTCGGCGTGGCGGCCGGACCAGCCGCGCAGCCGCGGCACGACCGTGAGCACGTGCAGCGAGGCCATGCCCACCGCCACGACCGTGCTGACGGCGGCCATGACCGGCCCGGCGGTGGCGTCCAGCAGCAGCAGGTGGATCGGCGCGACGGCCAGGTGCAGCCAGGTCCCCGCGCGGGTGAGGTCCCGGACGTCCGCCCGTGAGGCGGCGGCGGGGTCGGTCCAGCGACGCCTCGGACGGGCGGTGCCGTGGCGCTCGGCCGGCGTCGGGACCAGGGGTGCGGCGTGCGGCGCGGCCGGGGGTGCGGCGGCGGCGTGCGGGCCGACCAGGGGTGCGGCGACCGGCGCGGCCCCGGCCGGGGTCGGCTCCGCGGTCCGGGGCCGGGGCAGCGCCCGTCGGTCCTGCTTGACCGCGTACATCGCGCCGTCGGCCGCGTCGAGCAGGGCCTCGACCGTGCCGCTGCCCTCAGTCCCGGCGACGCCCGCGCTGGCCTGGACACCGCGCCGCAGCAGGTCGACGCGCAGTCGTCCCGCCAGCGCCTCGGCCTCGGCCGTGGTGGTGGCGGGCAGGAGCGCGGCGAACTCGTCACCGCCCAGCCGGGCGCGCACGTCGCCCGGGCGCAGCACCGTCAGCAGGGCCTGCGCCGTGGCCCGCACGAGCTCGTCGCCGGCCGCGTGCCCGAACCGGTCGTTCGTCGCCTTGAGCCCGTCGACGTCCAGGTAGAGGCAGGCGAGCGGGGCGTCGCGGTCGGCGGCGAGCAGCAGCGGGGCCCCGGCGGCGAGGAGCCCGCGTCGGTTGGCGAGGCCGGTGAGGTCGTCGGTGACGGCGGCCTCGAGGATGGCGACCTCCGCGGTGGCCAGCTGGTCCGCGGCTCGGCAGCGCAGGGCGTTGAGCACCCGGGCCAGCACGGCGGCGCACAGGACGAGCACGGTCAGCGGGGCCCACTCCTGCTGCAGCCCGTGCGCCGCGGCGACCGCCAGCCACTGCGCCAGGCAGACCAGCGTCACCAGCAGCGAGTACCGGCGGTCGTTGAGCAGCGCCCCGGTCGCCAGGAGGAACACGACCAGCCCACCGGCCGCGGTCGGGCTGCCGGTGACCATCAGCTCGGTGAACGCCGGGACCGACGCCAGCAGGCAGGCCGCCAGGCCGACCTCGTCCGCGCACCGGCGGACCGCGCCCCGGACCCCAGAGTGCGCACAGGCCAGGCGGACGGCGCCGAGGACCGCCCCGGTCCCCGCCATGACCAGCGCCACCAGCAGCTCCTCCGGCGGCGCCAGGACCAGGCGCAGCCCGGCCATGAGGAGCAGGACCGACGCGGCGGCCGTCAGCGCGGGCAGGATCGCGTCGGCGGTCTGCGCCCTCCGGTCGGCCTCGACCCGCTCCCCACCGCGGCGCGGCGGTGGGGAGGCGGACGACATGCGGTGCACATCGGCCGTCCGCCCCCCGGACCTGAGGGCTACCCGCCGACGAGCACGCCCAGACCGGCGTCCAGGCGGGCCCGCTCCGCCCACCAGGCCTGGCCCTCGGGCGGCAGGGTGTCGATCGGGTCGTAGTACGGGAAGGTCCGGCTCAACGCCTCCGGGTCGTCCATCTCGACCGACGTCCGGTAGTTCTTGGTCCACTCGCTGATGCCGCGGACCGTGTCGTAGGCGTGGACCTGGTGCACCCAGCGCTTGCCGACGAAGGGCACGTCGCAGACGATCCGGGGCGTCGCGAAGCCCGGCAGGTAGCCCATGATCGCGTGCTGCAGGTCCTGGGCCGAGGCCAGCGAGGTCCGCCAGTGCTCGGCCGCGGGGATCATGTCGCACATGTAGAAGTAGTACGGCGTGATCGACGCCTCGTCCTGCAGCCCGAAGCACAGGTCGAGCAGCGCCTCGGGGGAGTCGTTGACCCCGCGCATGAGCACGCCCTGGTTGCGGACGTCCCGCACGCCGGCCTCGTGCATCGCCCGGGCCGCCTCGGCCACCAGCGGGGTGAGGGAGCCGGCGGCGTTGACGTGCGTGTGGATCGCGAGGGCGACGCCGCGGCGGCGGGCGGTGCCGGCGACGCGGGTCATGCCCTCCACCACGGGGGCGGACAGCCAGTGCTGGGGCAGCCCCATCAGCGCCTTGGTGGCCAGGCGGATGTCGCGGATGTTGGGGATCTCCAGCAGCGCGGCCAGGAACTGCTCCAACCGGGGCCACGGCATGTTGGCCACGTCGCCGCCGGAGACCACCACGTCGCGGACCGTGGGGGTGCGGCGCAGGTAGTCGAGCATGTCCTGCAGCCGGTCGTTGGGCTTGAGGGTGAACTTGAGCTTCTCGACCTGGGGGGTGGAGTTGCCGACCAGGTCCATCCGGGTGCAGTGCCCGCAGTACTGCGGGCAGGTCGGGAGGACCTCGGCCAGCACCTTGGTGGGGTAGCGGTGGGTCAGGCCCTCGACGGCCCACATGTCGTGCTCGTGCAGGGAGTCGCGGCTGGAGAACGGGTGCGAGGCCCACTCGACGAACCGGTCGCCGAGCAGCGGGAGCATGTACCGCCGGACGGGGTCGGCGCGGAACGCCTCGGAGTACGCGGCCCCGGGCGCCGGCATCCCGTCCGGACCGGTGCTGGGGACGATGGTGTTCATCATCTGCGGCGGCAGCAGCATCGACATGGTGGCCCGCTGCTGCTGGTCGGCGACGAGGTCGTCGTAGACGTCGTCGCTCAGCAGGCCGCCCATGACGTCGCGCAGCTGCTGGACGTTCTTGAGGCAGTGGCTGCGCTGCCACTGCACGTCGCGCCACTGCTCGTCGGTGACGTCGGACCAGCCCGGCATGCGGCGCCAGTCCGGCTCGACGAGCTCCCGGCGGTCGTAGGTGTAGGGCTGGTCGACACGGGCATCACTCACGAGGCCACCGTACGGAGGATTGTTGCGCCTGTCACGCTTCCCACGCATGAACCTTGTGCGTAGGCTCCCCTCGTGCCTCAGTTGTCCCTGCCCTCGACCATGCCCGCGGAGTCCCCGGTGGGGCTGCACCGGGTCCTCGACCCGGTGGGCGTCCTGCCGCAGGGGGCTGACGTCCTCGACACCCGGGCCGAGCTGTGGCCGGGGGAGACCCTGGTCCGGGTCGACCGGCTCAACCTGGACGCCGCCAGCGCCCGGCAGCTGCGCGAGGCCGCCGACGGGGACCCCGACCGGGTCCGCGCCGCCGTGCTGGGGATCGTGCGCAGCCGCGGCAAGATGCACAACCCCGTCACGGGCTCCGGCGGCATGCTGCTGGGCACGGTGACCGAGGTCGGGCCCGCGAGCCCGCTGGGCCTGCGGGTCGGGCAGCGGGTGGCCACCCTGGTCAGCCTCACCCTCACCCCGCTGCACCTGGACGACAACCTCGAGCGGTGGGACGGGCTCTCGGAGCAGGTGCCGACGAGCGGTCACGCCGTGCTGTTCGCCCGCAGCATCGCCGCGGTGGTGCCCGACGACCTCGACGAGGCCGACGTGCTGGCCGTGATGGACGTCTGCGGGGCGCCCGCGCTGGTGCGGCGGGTCGTGGCCGACCGGGTCGCGCGCGGCCTGCGCGCCGACGTCGCGGTGCTGGGGGCGGCCGGCAAGTCCGGGTCGCTGTCGCTGGCCGCGGCGCGCCAGGCGGGCGCCGGACGGCTGGTGGGGCTGGTCCCCGTCCCGCAGGAGGCCGAGGCGCTGGCCGCGGCCGACCTGGCCGACGCCGTCGTGCTGGCCGACGCCACCGACCCTGTGGCCACCGCCGACGCGGTCCACGGCGCGCTGGGCCACGGGGCCGACGTCACCGTCGTCTGCGTCGACGTACCCGGCTGCGAGCACGGGGCCGTCCTGGGCACCGACGACGGCGGCACGGTCGTCTTCTTCTCGATGGCGACGTCGTTCAGCGCCGCGGCGCTGGGGGCCGAGGGCCTGGCCGCCGACGTCACCATGCTGGTGGGCAACGGCTACACCCCCGGGCACGCCGAGCTGGCCCTGGACCTGTTCCGGCGCACCGCCGGGGTACGGGCGCTGTTCGGCGCGCGGCACGGGTCCAGGATGGGTCCGTGACGAACGTCCTCTACCGCCACGGTGCGGTCTACTCCCCGGCCGATCCCTACGCGCAGGCGCTGCTGGTCAGCGACGGCACCGTCGCCTGGGTGGGCGGTGACGAGAACGCGGCCACCATGGCCACCGACGGCAGCGCCGACGAGGTGGTCGACCTGGCCGGGGCGCTCGTGACCCCCGCCTTCGTCGACGGCCACGTCCACTGCTTCGACACCGGTCTGCTGCAGACCGGGGTGGACGTCACGGGAGCGCGGTCGGTGACCGACGTCCTGGACGCCGTCGCGGCGTTCGTCGTGGCGAACCCCGGTCGCACCGTCCTGGGCCACGGCTGGGACGAGACGCTGCTGGGCGACGGGCGCCTGCCCACGCCGGCCGAGCTGGACCGCGCCGCCGGCGGCGCCGCGGTGTACCTGTCGCGCGTCGACGTGCACTCCGCGCTCGTCAGCCCCGCGCTGGCCGCCGCGGCGGGCTGCCACGACGCGACCGGCTGGGACGGCACCGCGCGGGTCGAGCGCGAGGCCCACCACCGGGCCCGCCACCACGCCCGGCAGGTGCCCGAGACCCAGCGGGCGACGGCGCACGAGGCCGCCCTCCGGCTCGCGGCCCAGCGGGGCCTGGCGACGCTGCACGAGATGTCCGGGCCGTTCATCGGCGGCCCCGACGACCTGCGGGTGCTGCTCGGCGTGGCCGAGCGGGTCGGGGTCCGGGTCGTGCCCTACTGGGGCGAGGCCGCCACCGACGCCGACGACGTCCGGCGGGTCGTGGCCGCGCTGGGGCTGCCGGAGGGCGTGCGCCTGGCCGGGCTGGCCGGCGACCTGTCCGCCGACGGGTCGATCGGGTCCCGTACGGCGCACTTCCGCGAGCCGTACGCCGACAACCACCCCGAGCACGCCGACCACCGGGGCCACGGCTACCTCGACGCCGGCACCATCGCCACGCACGTCGCGGCCTGCGTCGAGGCCGGGGTGCAGCCCGGGTTCCACGTCATCGGCGACGCCGCCCTGGACACCGTCATCGCCGGCTGCCAGGACGCGGCCCGGCGCCTCGGCGGGTCCCGGCTGCGCACCGCCCGGCTGCGGCTGGAGCACGTGGAGACGGCCGACGACGCGCAGGTGGCCGCGCTGGCCGAGCTGGGCGTGGTCGCCAGCATGCAGCCGGTCTTCGACGGTCTCTGGGGCGGGGGAGAGGGGCTCTACCAGCGCCGGCTGGGCGACCGTCGGCTCAACCGGGTCGCCAGCATCGCCGCGGCGGGCGTCCCGCTGGCCTTCGGGTCCGACTCGCCGGTCACGGCCCTCGACCCCTGGGGCGCGATCTCCGCCGCGGCGTTCCACCACGACGACGACCAGCGGATCAGCGCCCGCGCCGCGTTCGCCGCCCACACCCGCGGGGCCCACCGGGCCGCTCGCGACGACGTCCACGTCCACGAGCACGCCGGGGTGCTCGTACCCGGCGCCCCTGCCGACCTCGCGGTCTGGGAGGCGGGCGAGCTGGTGGTGCAGGCCCCCGACGACCGGATCCAGGCCTGGAGCACCGACCCCCGCTCCCGCGTCCCCGCCCTGCCGGACGTCCGGCCCGGGGCCACCCCGCCCCGCTGCCTGCGCACGGTGGCCGGTGGCCGGGTGGTCCACGACACCACCGAGCTGACGAGCAGCACCGGATGAGCGACACCCCGTGAGACGCACCCGATGAGGAGAACCCCGTGACCCGGCGACGACCCCGCCTCCACCTCGACCCCGACCAGGTGAGGACGGCCCGCGCCCTGGCCGACGCGGCCTCCGGCCCCGTCGTCGACCTGGCCCGCACCCGCACCACGGTCAGCGTCGAGCGGGCCGTGCTGCGGGCCGCGGGCCTGGCCGGCGCCGACGCCGAGGGCATCCCGTGGGTCAACCACCTCGTCGACGCCGTCCGCCGCCAGGTCGGCCTCGAGCAGGGCATCGCCGTGCCGGTCTGGGACGCGCTGGCCCGGGCCGAGGCGCCCGACCTGGTGGTGCTGGCCCAGAAGGCGGCCGTCGACGCGGTCGGTTTCACCCTGCCCACCGGCCACGCGCGCGAGCACGCCCTGGTCGGGGCCCGGGCCGCCGCGACCCGGGGCGTCGCGGGCATCGACGCGGCCCGCGCGGAGCGGGAGGAGCTGGTGACCCGGATCGGCGACCCGCCGCAGCGGCCGTGGATCTACCTCATCGTGGCCACGGGCGACATCTACGAGGACATCCCGCAGGCGCAGGCCGCCGCCCGGGCCGGGGCCGACGTCATCGCCGTCATCCGCTCCACCGGGCAGTCCCTGCTGGACTACGTCCCCGAGGGCGCGACCCGCGAAGGCTTCGCCGGCACCTACGCCACGGCCGAGAACTTCCGGCTGATGCGCGCCGCGCTGGACGAGGTCTCCCACGAGGTGGGCCGCTACGTCCGGCTCACCAACTACGCCTCGGGGCTGTGCATGCCTGAGATCGCCACCCTGGCCGGGCTGGCGCGGCTGGACATGATGCTCAACGACTCGATGTACGGGATCCTGTTCCGCGACATCAACCCGGTGCGCACCTTCGTCGACCAGCGGTTCAGCCGGCAGGTCCACGCCCGCGCCGGGATCATCATCAACACCGGCGAGGACAACTACCTCACCACCGCCGACGCCGTCGACGCGGCGCACACCGTCACGGTCTCGCAGCTTCTCAACGAGACGTTCGCCCACGAGGCGGGCCTGCCCGACCACCTGCTGGGCCTGGGGCACGCGTTCGAGATCGACCCCGAGGTGCCCGAGTCGTTCCGCCTCGAGCTGGCCCACGCGCTGCTGGCCCGCACCCTGTTCCCGGACGCCCCGCTGAAGTGGATGCCCCCGACCCGGCACATGACCGGCGACGTGTTCCGCGGCTACCTGCTGGACGGGTTCTTCAACCTGGTCGGCTCGCTCACCGACCAGGACATCCTGCTGGTCGGGATGATGACCGAGGCCGTCGTCACGCCGTGGCTGTCCGACCGGGACCTGGCCCTGCAGAACGTCCGGTACGTGCAGCGCGCCGCCGGCAACCTGGCCGAGGACTTCGTGCCCGCCCCGGACGGCCTGATCGCCACCCGCGCCCAGCACGTGCTGGGGGAGGCCGTGGACCTGCTCCAGAGCATCGTCGACAGCGACGGCGGTCTGCTGACGGCCATCGAGCACGGCACGTTCGGCGGCATGAAGCGTCCCGCCGACGGTGGCCGCGGCCTGGACGGCGTCGTGGTCCGGGACGAACACTACGTCAACCCGGTCAGCGAGATCCTCGAGGGGGTGGTCGCGTGAGCGGCGTCGACGAGACCGGCCTCACCGGCCCCGCCCGACTGCCCGACGGCCTGCCGCCGGTGGTGCGCCCCTACGGCGACACCACCGGCGACGGCATGGTCCAGCTGTCGTTCACCCTGCCGCTCCCGGCGGGCAAGCGGGCCGAGGGCGCCGCGGCCCAGCTGGCCCGGCGGATGGGGATGGACGCCCCGATGGTCGTGCACGCCAAGGCCATCAGCGACGCGTTCACGTTCTTCGTGGTCTACGGACCGGTGTCGCACGTGGTCGACGTCGCCGCGGTCGAGGTCGTCGAGCGGGAGTACCCGTTGCTGAGCCCCAAGGAGACCAACGCCGCGGTACGGGAGTCCCTGCACCGCAAGCTCGTCGTGGTCGGGGCCTGCATCGGCACCGACGCCCACACGGTCGGCATCGACGCCATCCTCAACGTCAAGGGCTGGGCCGGTGAGAAGGGCCTGGAGTACTACCGCGAGATGAAGGTCGTGAACCTGGGGGCCCAGGTGTCGGTGCCGGACCTGGTCGAGCGCGCCCGCGAGGAGCGGGCCGACGCGGTCCTGGTCAGCCAGGTGGTCACCCAGCGCGACGCGCACGTCCACAACACCACCACGATGAGCGCCGCCTTCCGCGAGGCGTTCCCCGCCGGTGCCCGGCCGCTGCTCGTGGTCGGCGGGCCCCGCTTCGACGAGAACGCGGCCGACGCGCTGGGCGTGGACCGCATCTTCGGCCGGGGGACCACCCCGGGCGAGGTCGCCAGCTACCTGGTCCACGCCGTCGCCGGACGCCAACACCCAGGCGCCACCACCACCACCACCCCCACCGGAGGAGACCGCACGTGAGCACCACGTCGCAGACCGCACCGCACGCCGGCCCCGAGACAGGCGCACGCGTCGGCACGGTCGTCGTCCACCGCCGCTACGTGTCCCACGCCGACGCCCACTACGGCGGGGCCCTGGTGGACGGTGCGTTCAGCCTCGCGCTGTTCGGTGACGTCGCGACCGAGCTGTGCATCCGCACCGACGGCGACGAGGGCCTGTTCGCGGGCTACTCCGACGTCGCGTTCCACGGCGCCGTCCGCGCCGGGGACGTGCTGGAGGTGTCGGCGGAGCTGCTCCGGGTCGGGCGCCGCAGCCGTGACGTCGCCTTCGAGGCGCGGGTGGTCTGCCGGGCCCGGCCGGAGGTGTCGGCGTCCGCGTCGGAGGTCCTGGACCCGCCCCTGCTGGCCACCAGCGCCCGCGGCACCGTCGTCGTCCCGGCCGGGACCGCGGCGTGAGCGGCGCCGCGCCGGTCGAGGAGCTCGCGCCCCAGGACGGCACACCGGACGGCGGGGCGACCACCGTCGTGTGGGTGACCTGCGCCGAGCTGCCCGACGGCGACCCCGACGACCACCTGGCCCTGCCGGCCCTGGCCTCGGCGGGGCTGCGGGTGCGCTACCTGTCCTGGGACGACCCGACCGCCTGGCAGGACCCGGAGGTCCGGTCCGCCCTCGTCGTGGTGCGCAGCGCCTGGGACTACACCTCGCGCCGCAGCGAGTTCCTGGCCTGGGCGGCGTCGGTGCCCCACCTGGCCAACCCGGCCGAGGTCATCGCCTGGAACACCGACAAGGTGTACCTGGACGAGCTGGCCGAGGCGGGGCTGCCGGTCGTCCCGACGCGCACCGTGCGCCCGGGGCAGGACGCGGCCGAGGCCGTGACCGCGGCCTTCGACGTCGCGACCGAGGTCGTCGTCAAGCCCACCGTGTCGGCCGGGTCGAAGGACACGCGCCGCCATGGTGGCGCCGCTGCGGCGCTGACGCACGCAGCAGAGCTGCTGGACGCCGGCCGCGCCGTGCTCGTGCAGCCCTACCTCGACGGGGTCGACACCCTGGGCGAGACCGGGATGGTGGTGCTGGACGGGGAGGTGTCCCACGCGTTCCGCAAGGGCCAGCTGCTGCACGCCGACGCCGAGGCGACCGACGGCCTGTACGCGGAGGAGGACATCACCGCGACCACCGCCACCGCCGAGCAGCTCGAGGTGGCCCGGGTGGTCACGGACTTCCTGCGCCGACGCTTCCCCCAGCACGCCCCGCTGCTGTATGCCCGGGTCGACACCGTCCCGGGTCCCGACGGCACGCCCCTGCTGCTGGAGCTGGAGCTCACCGAGCCCTCGTTGTGGCTGGTCGCCGACCCCGGCGCCGCGCAGCAGTGGGCGCAGGCCCACCGCCGCAGGCTGCGTACGCTGACGGGGTGACCGCGCTCGCTGCTCCTGCTCCCGAGGTCCCGCGAGAGGTCGACCGGCCGATGGTGCCGTGGACCGTCGCGGTGCCCCTGGCCGTCGTGTCCGGCGTCGTGCTGGACGCGGCGTTCCCGTCGGTGGGTGCCTGGGGGCTGGCCTACGTCGCGGTGGCCGCGGCGCTCCTGCTGGGCCGTGGCCGCGGCGTCGTCGCCTCCTACGGCTACGGCGTCCTGCTCGGGCTCGGGTTCATGGTGCCCCAGCTGCAGTGGTCGGGGATCTACGTCGGCGCGCTGCCGTGGCTGGCCCTGGCGACCCTGGAGGCACTGATGCTCGCCCTGGTGCTGCCGGGGTTCACGCTGGCCTGGCGGCTGGCGGACCGCTCCGACGGGCGGCTCCTGTGGACGTTGCCGGTCACCGCGGGCGCGGTGTGGGTCGCCTCGGAGGCGCTGCGCTCGCGCTGGCCGTTCGACGGCTTCGGGTGGGGCCGGCTCGCGTTCTCGCAGGCCGACAGCCCGATGGTGCTCCTGGCGGCCCTGGGCGGGGTGCCCTTGGTGGGCTTCGGGGTGGTGGCGCTGAGCGCGATCGGGGTGTGCTCCGCGCTGGAGGTCCGTCGGGTGCGGCGAGGGGACGGCAGGCGTCCGGTCGGCCGGCTGCTGGTGGCACCGGTGGCGCTGGCGCTGCTGCTGCTGCCCGTCGCCTCCGGCGCCGCCCGGGTCGAGGGCACCCTCGACCCCGCGACGGACGCCCCCGTGCGCGTCGCCGCCGTGCAGGGCGACGTGCCCCAGGCCGGCCTGGACTTCAACGCCCAGCGCCGGGCCGTCCTCGACAACCACGTCACGGGCACGCTCGACCTGGCCGCCCGCATCGAGGCGGGCGACGAGGAGCCGGTCGACCTGGTGCTCTGGCCGGAGAACGCCTCCGACATCGACCCGCTCCTCAACGAGGACGCCGCGACCGAGATCGCCCGCGCCACCGACGCCGTGGGGGCGCCGGTGCTGCTCGGGGCCGTGCTCCAGGGCCCCGGCGAGAACGTCACCAACGCCATGCTGCTGTGGGACCCGCAGACCGGGTACCGCGGTCGCAGCGACGTGGGTGAGGCAGGCGAGGGCCGGGCGGACAACGGCTTCTACGCCAAGCAGGCCATCGCCCCGTTCGGGGAGTACATCCCCTACCGGGACTTCTTCCGCACCTTCTCCCCGCTCGTGGACCGGGTGACCGACTTCGCCCCGGGCGACCGGGCGGCCGTGCTGGAGATGGGCGGGGCCGTGGTCGGGCCGGCCATCTGCTTCGAGGTCGTCGACGACGACGTGGTGCGCCGTCAGGTGCTGGCCGGGGCCGACCTGCTGGTCGTGCCCACCAACAACGCCACGTTCGGCGACACCGACGAGAACGTCCAGCAGCTGGCGATGTCGCGGGTGCGGGCCGTGGAGCACGGGCGCAGCGTCGTCCACATCAGCAACGTCGGCACCAGCGCCCTGATCGCGCCGGACGGCTCGACCGGTCGCCTGACCGGTCTCTTCACCCCGGACGTGCTCGTCGGCGAGGTGGAGCTGCGCAGCGGCAGCACACCCGCGACGCGGCTCGGTCCGGTCCCGGAGCTCGCGCTCGTGGCGGTGGCCCTGCTGCTGGTGCTCGGCCACGGCGTCGCCTCCTCGCGACGGGCCGGGGCGGGCGCCCTCGGCGCCCGGCCCGCGGCCGAGGACGAGGCCCGTCCGTGAACCGGACCCTGGTCTGCGTCCCCACCTACGACGAGATCGAGTCCCTGCCGCGGCTGCTGGACCGGCTGCTGGCCGCCCGTGACGACGTCGACGTGCTCGTGGTGGACGACAGCAGCCCCGACGGCACGGGGGAGTACGCGGACGCGCGGGCCGCGGACGAGCCCCGGCTGCACGTGCTCCACCGGGCCGGCAAGCAAGGGCTCGGGGCGGCCTACCTCGCCGCGTTCGACTGGGGCCTGCAGCACGGCTACGACGTGGTGTGCGAGATGGACGCGGACGGTTCGCACTCCCCGGAGCAGCTGCACCGGTTGCTCGACGCCGTGGCCGCCGGCGCCGACCTGGCCATCGGGTCGCGCTGGGTGCCCGGCGGGGAGGTCGTCAACTGGCCGGCGTCGCGGCGGCTGCTCAGCCGGGGCGGCAACGTGTACACCCGGCTGGCCCTGGGCCTCGCCGTGGACGACGCCACGGCCGGGTACCGGGCGTTCACGGCCGAGGCCCTGCGGACCATCCCGCTGGCTGACGTCGCGTCGGCCGGCTACTGCTTCCAGGTCGACCTGGCCTGGCGCGCCGTCCGCGCCGGCCTGCACGTCGTCGAGGTGCCCATCACCTTCGTCGAGCGGGAGGCGGGCGCGTCCAAGATGTCGTCCGGCATCGTCCGCGAGGCGCTGTGGCGGGTCACGGTGTGGGGCGTGCGGCACCGGCTGCAGCAGGCCCGCGACCGGCTCCGGCCGCGCGCCGCCACACCGGGCTGACCCGGCCGCCGACCCGACCCACCGTCGACCTGCCCCGCCCGTCGACCTGCCCCGCCCGCAGACGCCGGACGCGCGCCTGCGGGGGCAGACGCGCGTCGTGGTCGTCGGGCTGAGCGGACTGGTCGGGCCGTGCCGGCCGTCGGGTCGTGGTCCTCAGGCCGAGCGGGGGAGCTTGCCCTCGCGGAGCAGCGCCAGCCGCTCCTCGAGCAGCACCTCGAGCTCGGCGATGGTGCGCCGCTCCAGGAGCATGTCCCAGTGCGTCCGCTGGGGGCGGGTCGGCTTCGGCTCCGGACGGGTCGCGTCCCGGAGCAGGGCCTCAGCGCCGCACCGGCACTCCCACAGCGCCGGGACGTCCGCCTCGACCGAGAAGGGGATCACCACGGTGTGCCCGTTCGGGCACAGGTACTCGGCCACACGCCGGGGCGCGGGCTCCACGGCCGTGTCGGACTCCATGCTCACCCCACCGAGCCTGGAACCTCTCAGACTGCTTCGTTCAGCCACCACACACCTCCGTCTCGCGTGCCACGCACCCAGGCGGGCGCGCTACCACTACTACGTCACCAGAACGCCGCCTGGATGCAGGGTGTTCCGGGGCAGAAGGGGCGGGACGAGGTGTCGGCGGTCACACCGACGCGCTCAGACGACGGCCGGGACCTCGTTGCCCGCGTCGGTGATTCCCTTGCGGACGTCGACGCGCAGCAGGACCAGGCCACCCAGCACGAAGAACGCGACGACGGCCAGGATGCTCAGCCGGAACGACCCGGTGAGCATCTGCACGACCCCGAAGGTGAACGTGCCGAACCACGACGTCCCACGCTCGGCGGCCTGGTAGAGGCTGAAGTACTCGGCCTGCTTGCCGAAGGGGATCAGCTGGCTGAACAGGGACCGGCTGAGGGCCTGCGTGCCGCCCAGCACCAGGCCGATGCCGGCCGCCAGCCCCACGAACAGGCCGAACTCGCCCGCGGGGAGCAGGAACGCGGTGCCCACGACGAGGGTCCAGATCACCAGGCTGACGAGGATGGTGCGCTTGGCGCCCAGCACCCGTGCGACCCGGCCGAACAGCAGCGCACCCCCGAAGGCCACGGCCTGGACGACGACGATGGCGATGATGAGCTGGTCGGTGGCGAAGCCCAGCTCGAGGGAGCCGTAGATGCTGGACACGGCGATGACGGTCTGGACCCCGTCGTTGAACAGCACGTAGGCCAGCAGGAACAGCAGGGTCTGGGGGTAGTTGCGCGCCTCCCGGAACGTGTCGCCCAGCTGACGGAACGTCCCGCCGACCATCCCGGCCAGCCCGGACCGGTGCCCGCCCACGACGTCGGTGGCCGGCCGGTCCTTCAGCCCCAGGTACGGCACGACGGTGAACCCGGCCCACCACAGCCCGGCCAGGGCCAGGCTGATCCGGACCGCCAGCCCCTCGGACAGCCCGAGGGTCTCCGCCCCCAGCACGATGCCCAGGTTGACCAGCAGCAGCAGGAACCCGCCCAGGTAGCCCAACGCCCAGCCGCGGCTGGACACCCCGTCGCGCTCGTCCATCGTGGCGACGTCGACGAGGATCGCGTCGTACACGGTGAGCGAGGCGGCCAGGCAGGCGTTGGCCAGCACCAGCAGCGTCGCCCCCAGGGCCCAGCTGGAGCCGGTGACCAGGAACAGGGCCGACGCGAAGGCGGCGCCGGCCCAGCCGAGGCGCGCCATCAGCACCCGCTTGCGGGAGGACCGGTCGGCCACGGCCCCCACGAAGGGCAGCAGCACGGCGATGACGACGGTGGAGATGCTGATGAGGAAGGCGACCAGGCTGTTGGGGCTCACGTCGATGACGCCGAGCAGGGCCACCGTGCCCGTGCAGTCCTCGCCGTCGGCCAGGTCGGGGCAGGCCGAGGCCGTGGCCACGGCAGTCAGGTACGGGCCGATCAGGACGGTGCCGACCGTGGTGACGTAGGCCGAGTTGGCCCAGTCGTAGACGTACCAGGAGCGTTGCTCGCGGCGGCGGGCGACGAGGTCGGCGAGCGGGCCGGGCGCGGCGGTGCGGGACCTCGTCGTCACGAGGGCCCATCCTGCCGTCGGGCGAGCACGTCGGAGAGCAGATCGGCCCGATCGCTCATCAGGCCGTCGACCCCCAGGTCGAGCAGCCGCTCCATGTCGGCGGGGTCGTCGACGGTCCACACGTGCACCTGCAGCCCGACCTCGTGCGCCAGGTCGACCAGCCGGGGGGTGACCACCTCGATGCGCCCGGCCCGCTCGGGCAGCTGCAGGGCGTCCGCTCCGCCCGCCGCCTGCACCAGCAGCAACCGACCCAGCCGGGGTGACACCCGTTCCAGTGCCGTGGCCAGCCGGACACCGGTGCTGGCCGCGATCCCCGCGGAGCGGGCGACGCCGGGGGCGAGGTGCTGGACGGCCCGGGCCCGGCGCCCGTCGAAGGACGCCACGAGCACCCGGTCGGTGGCACCGGCGGCGAGGACCGCCTCGGCGAGCGGGCGCACCGCACGGGGGTCCTTGACGTCGATGTTGAGGACGGCGTCGGGGAAGGCGTCGAGGACCTCCTCGATGCGCGGCACGCGGTGCGCCCCGGCGACGCGCACCTCGCCCAGCTCCTGCCAGGTGAGCCGGCCCACGGGCGTGGGCCGCCCGGCGGTGCGAGCCAGGTCGGGGTCGTGCAGGACGACGGCCACGCCGTCGACCGTCGCGTGGACGTCGGTCTCCAGGTGCCGCAGGCCCAGCTGCAGGGCGTGGCCGAAGGCGACGAGGGTGTTCTCCCAGGCGTGGGCCACGGCGCCGGAGCCGGGTGGGGTGAAGCCGCGGTGGGCGAAGCCCAGGGGTGTGCCGCGCAGCGCCGGGTGCGGGAGGTCGGTCATCGGCTCGTCCCCTCGATGGTGGCGCGGAACACCTCGACGTAGCGGCGGTAGCCCTCGTCGGAGGGGTGGAAGAAGTCGGCGGCGTACTCCTCGGTGGACTGGTCGCCCGTGGCGGCCTCCAACGGCACCAGCACCAGGTCCTCGCGCGCGGCCACCTCCTCACGGGCGACGACGGCGAGCGCGGCGGCGGGCTCCTGCCGGGGGCCGCCGTTGAAGTCCGGGACGTCGGTGACGTAGCTGCCCGCCGGCAGGGCGTCCAGCACCGTGCGCAGGTCCCGCCGGTAGTCCTCCGGGGACGTGGTGCCGGCGTCGTTGGCCCCGATGCACACCGTCACCAGGCCCACGGGCACCCCGTCGGCCTCGAGCTCGGCGAGCAGCTCGACGAACCGGGGCAGCTGGTCGCGGACGAGCTCGGCGGTGGTGGCGCCCGTGACGGACAGGTTGACGACCCGGACCCGTTCCCCGGTGCGCTCGGCCAGGTCGCCCGCCAGGACGGACACAAACGACGTGGCGGGGGAGGAGGACCCGATGCCCTGGCTCAGCGAGTCGCCCAGCGCCAGGTGGACGACGTCGCCGGGCTGCTGGGCGCGCTCGTCCCAGTAGTCGGCCCTCGGGTCGACCGAGCCCACCACGAGCAGGGCCCGCACCCCCAGGACGGCCACCACGGCGAGGCCGAGCAGGGTCAGGGCCAGCGAGGCCACGAGGATCGGTCGACGCCGCCACCACGGCCGGGCATCGGTCACGCCGTCACCCTACGGCCACCCCCGACGGCGCCTCGGCCCGGCGGGCCGCGCCCGTCTGTCGTAGCGTCGCCACCATGGCTGACCCCGCGACCGACCTGCCCGAGATGACGTACCGGCACCTGGGTGACTCCGGCCTCGTGGTGTCCACCGTCGGCCTCGGGGGCAACACCTTCGGCGCCCGTGTCGACGCCGCGACGACCCGCGAGGTCGTCCACGCCGCGCTGGACGCCGGCGTCACGTTCGTGGACTGCGCCGAGCTCTACGGCAGCCACCCGGGCCAGAGCGAGGAGCTGCTCGGGGCCGCCCTGCGGGGACGGCGCGACCAGGTCGTCCTGGCCACCAAGTTCGGCCACCCGGCGGGCCGGGTCGACGCGCCCGCGTGGGAGGCGCACGGGTCGCGCACCGCGGTGCGACGGGCCGTCGAGGGGTCGCTGCGACGGCTCGGGACGGACCACGTCGACCTCTACCAGATGCACACCCCCGACCCGATGACGCCGGTCGAGGAGACCTTGACCGCCCTGGACGACCTGGTGCGGGAGGGCAAGGTCCGCTACCTCGGCTCGTCCAACTTCGCCGGGTGGCAGGTGGTGGACGCCGACCGCGCCGCCGAGGCCATCGGCACGGAACGGTTCGTGTCGGCGCAGAACGCCTACAACCTGCTGGACCGCTCCGCCGAGGCCGAGCTGGTCCCCGCGTGCGAGCACGCCGGCGTCGGCATCCTCCCGTACTACCCGCTCGCGTCGGGGCTGCTGAGCGGCAAGTACCGCCGGGGACAGGCCGCCCCCGAGGGGTCGCGGTTGTCGTCGCCGCGGATGGCGGCGCGGCTGGAGTCCGCCGACTTCGACACCATCGAGGCCCTGGAGCGGTTCGCGGACGGGCGTGGCCTGGACCTGCTCACGGTCGCGCTGGGCGGGCTCGCGGCCCAGCCTGCGGTGGGCAGCGTCATCGCCGGGGCCACCAGCCCCGAGCAGGTGCGGGCCAACGTGCGGGCCGGTCTGTGGGAGCCGACCGTCGAGGACCTGGCCGAGCTGGAGGACATCAGCGGGCGTGGCTGAGCCCCGCCGGGCCCGGGTCGAGGGCTGGTTGGCCGTCGCAGCCGGGCTCGAGGCGTCCGGGCGACGCGACCGGGCGCTGGTGGCGGCGCGCACCGCGATGGCGCTGGCCGAGCGGGGCGAGGACGTCGACCTGCTCGAGCGGGGACGCACGGAGGTGGCCCGGCTCACCGGTCCCGAGGTCGCCCCGATGCACGTCGACGTCGCGGCGGGCGACCACGACCCGGGACCGCAGGCGCGGGCCGAGTCGCGCGCGGTGTGGGTCGGGGCCCCCGCCGACGCGGTGCTGGCGATGCTGGGATGGGTCGAGCGCGACGGGGGACTGGACGTGGTCCGGGTGGTGGTGCCGGGGACCCGCCGCGGTCGATCGGCGTTCGCCACGCTGCTCGCGGCCCTGCCCGACGGCACCGACGTCGGCCTGCGGCTGCCGGCCCGGGACCCGGCGTTGCGACGGCTGGCCGAGGGCGTGGGCTTCGCCGTCGTAGCGGGCTCGCTCAGCCGGTCGGGCCATGTCGGCGGGAGCCTCCGGCTGCACCGCCCCGGCGGGCCCGGCGCATGAGCGGGGTGAGCCGGCGGCCGGCAGACCTACCCTGGACCATGCGCGACGTCCGGGGCACGGGCCCCGCCCCTGCGGCGACGTCGGGGCGTGGGCGGCGATGACGGGCCCGCTGCTGCTGCAGGGCGGCGCCGAGATGCAGCCGTCCTGCCGCGAGATGGACCTCCAGCTGCTCGACCTCGCCCCCGACGGGGCCGTGGTCGTCCTCCTGGGGGCGGCCACGCCCGGCGCGGACCACGACCGTGCCGCCGGACGGGCCCGGCGGTACTACGGCGCCCTGACCTCGCGCCCGGTCGTCGTCGCCCCGCACCCTCAGGTCGACATGGCCGCCTGCGTGGAGGCCGTGCTCGCGGCGGGTGCCGTCGTGCTGCCCGGTGGCTCGCCCAGCCGGCTGCAGGGCGCCCTGCAGGACGAGGACGCCCGCCTCGGCGGCCTGCTGCTGCAGCTGCACCAGGACGGGGTGGCGCTGTCCGGGGCGTCCGCCGGGGCGATGGTGCTCTGCGCCCGCACGGTGCTGCCGGAGCGGCGTCGCGTCGGCGGCCCCGCGGTGGTCGACGGGCTCGGCCTGCTGCCGGGGCTGGCCCTGGTCCACGACGACGGCGGGGACGGCGGCTGGGTCGACCCCGACGACCCCGCGGGCCCTCGGTGGGGCCTGCCGGAGGCGGGCGGGGTCCTGCTCGTCCACGACGGGCTGCGGGCCGTGGGGCAGGGGAGCGCACGGTTGGTCGTCGACGGCGCGGAGCACGCGATCGGCCGGTCCACCCGGTCGCTCGGTGGCCTGCTGGGCCGGTGAGGCCGCCGGGTCAGAGACCCCGCCGCACCAGCAGGACGTTGTCGGCCCTCGTCCCCACCTCGCCGTCGGGGGACACGGCCTCCCGCGGCACCAGCTCGTCGGTCTGCACGGTCCAGCCGTCGGGCAGCCGGAGGGCGCTGCGCACCTGCGCCGTGCTGGGGAGGTGGACGTCGGGGCGGTCCGCCTCGGCCAGCCAGGTGGGGAAGGCGGCGTGGCCCACGACGAGCAGGTGCCCACCGGCGCCCACCCGGGACACGGCCTGGCGCAGGACGGTCTCGCGCGAACCGGCCGTGGCCGCGGGGGAGTGGTAGTACTGCGCGCACACCAGGTCGAACTCCCCGCTGGGCAGGTCCCCGTCCGTGAGGTCCACCTGCGCCCACGTGATGCGCTCGCCGACGCCCGCGTCGTCCGCGTGCTCCGCGGCGCGACGCAGCGCGGTGGCCGCGATGTCGACCGCGGTCACCCGCCAGCCCCGCTGCGCCAGCCAGATGGAGTCGGCCCCCTCGCCGCAGCCGATCTCCAGGGCGGTACCGGACGGCAGGTCGGCGACCTCCCGGACCAGCAGCTCGTTGGGTCGCCCGGACCAGACCCGGTCCTCCTCGGCGTAGCGCGCCTCCCAGTAGGTGGCGTCGGTGTCGTCCGCGGCGGCGGTGCGCCCGTCCTGGCGGCCGTGCACGTGCGGTGCGGTCGTCTCCGTCATGGCTCGACTGTGAACCGGCGCCGGCCGGCCGACAAGTCCTGTTGCCGTTCCGGCAAACCAGGCCCGGGACGCCGGGAGCGACCCGTGGCAGGATCGTGCCGGTGAACGGCACACCCGCCGACGAGCAGCGGCTGCAGGACCTGGCCCGCCTGCGCCGGGTCAAGGACCGGATCGACCGCGACCACGCCCAGCCGCTGGACGTGCAGACGCTGGCCCGGGGCGCCCACATGTCGGCGGGGCACCTGAGCCGTGAGTTCCGGCTCGCGTACGGCGAGCCGCCCTACGGCTACCTGATGACCCGACGCGTGGAGCGGGCGATGGCCCTGCTGCGTCGGGGCGACCTCAACGTGACCCAGGTCTGCTTCGCCGTCGGCTGCTCGTCGCTGGGGACGTTCAGCACCCGGTTCTCCGAGCTGGTCGGGATGCCGCCCAGCGTGTACCGCCAGCGGGCGGCCCAGGACACCGTCGACCTGCCGTCGTCGTGCGTGTCCAAGCAGGTCACCCGACCGGTCAGGAATCGAGAAGCGAACCCCGCGGGCACCGACCTAGCGTGACCGGCATGGACATCACCATCAACGCCAGCTTCCTGCCGCACGTCGACGCCGAGGCCTCGCTGGCCTTCTACCGGGACGTGCTCGGTTTCGAGGTCCGCAACGACGTCGGCTACGAGGGCATGCGCTGGATCACGGTCGGCCCACCCGGGCAGCCCGGCACGTCGGTCGTGCTGCAGCCGCCCGTGTCCGACCCCGGGGTGACCGAGCAGGAGACCCGCACCATCACGGAGATGATGGCCAAGGGCACCTACGCCGGGATCCTGCTCGCCACCGACGACCTCGACGGCTTGTTCGCCCGGCTGCAGTCGACCACCGCCGAGGTGGTCCAGGAGCCCGTGGACCAGCCCTACGGCGTGCGTGACTGCGCCCTGCGCGACCCGGCGGGCAACCTGGTCCGGATCCAGCAGCAGCGCTGAGCGGCCGAGGGGTTCCCGGTTGTCGGCGGGGTGCAGCAGACTGCCCGCCGACACCACCCTGGAGGCGGACGAGCATGGCGACGACCACCGACGAGCGGACCTCCGCAGCGCACCGCGCGGACAGCCACGACCTGATCCGGGTGCAGGGTGCGCGCGAGAACAACCTCAAGGACATCAGCGTCGAGCTGCCCAAGCGGCGGTTGACGGTCTTCACCGGCGTCTCGGGCTCCGGCAAGAGCTCGCTGGTGTTCGCGACCATCGCCGCAGAGTCGCAGCGGCTCATCAACGAGACCTACAGCGCGTTCGTGCAGGGCTTCATGCCGACGCTGGCCCGTCCGGACGTGGACGTCCTCGACGGTCTGACCACGGCGATCATCGTCGACCAGGAGCGGATGGGCGCGAACCCCCGCTCCACCGTCGGGACCGTCACCGACGCCAACGCCATGCTCCGGATCCTGTTCAGCCGCCTCGGCGACCCGCACATCGGCTCGCCCAACGCGTACTCGTTCAACGTCCCGTCCGTGAAGGCCAGCGGCGCCATCACCGTCCAGCGGGGTCCGGGGAAGACCACCACCGAGAAGGCGACGTTCAACCGCCTCGGCGGCATGTGCCCCCGCTGCGAGGGCCGCGGGTCGGTCACCGACATCGACCTGACCGCGCTGTACGACGAGACCAGGTCGCTCAACCAGGGCGCGCTCACCATCCCCGGCTACACGATGGACGGCTGGTACGGCCGCATCTACCGCACCTGCGGCTACTTCGACCCTGACACCCCCATCAAGGACTTCACCGCGCAGGAGCTGGACGACCTGCTCTACCGCGAGCCCACCAAGATGAAGGTCGAGGGCATCAACCTCACCTACCTCGGGCTGGTCCCGCAGATCCAGAAGTCGTACCTGTCCAAGGACGTCGAGGCGATGCAGCCCCACATCCGGGCCTTCGTGGAACGCGCGGTCACCTTCACCACCTGCCCGGACTGCGGCGGGACCCGGCTCAGCCCCGAGGCCCTGGGGTCCCGGGTCCGGGGGGCCAACATCGCCGACCTGTGCGCGATGCAGATCAGCGACCTGGCCGACTGGGTGCGCGCGCTCGACGACGAGCCCGGGGTGGCACCGCTGCTGACGGGTCTGCAGCACCTGCTCGACAGCTTCGCGAAGATCGGCCTGGGCTACCTCTCGCTGGAGCGGCCGTCGGGGACGCTGTCCGGGGGAGAGGCGCAGCGGACCAAGATGATCCGGCACCTCGGCTCCTCGCTCACCGACATCACCTACGTCTTCGACGAGCCCACGATCGGCCTGCACCCGCACGACATCCAGCGCATGAACGACCTGCTGCTACGGCTGCGCGACAAGGGCAACACCGTGCTGGTCGTCGAGCACAAGCCCGAGGCCATCGCCATCGCCGACCACGTGGTCGACCTCGGTCCCGGGGCGGGCAGCGCCGGGGGAGAGGTCGTCTACCAGGGGTCGCTGGAGGGGCTGCGCAGCAGCGGCACGCTGACCGGGCGTCACCTGGACTACCGGGTGGCCGTCAAGCCGTCCGTCCGTGAGCCGTCGGGGCGCCTGGAGGTGCGCGGGGCCGCCACCCACAACCTCCGCGACGTCGACGTCGACATCCCGCTGGGCGTGCTGGTGGTCCTGACCGGCGTGGCGGGCTCGGGCAAGAGCTCGCTCGTCCACGGGTCGGTGGCCGGCCGCGAGGGCGTGGTGGCCATCGACCAGGCGGGCATCAAGGGGTCCAGGCGCAGCAACCCGGCGACGTACACGGGGCTGCTGGAGCCGATCCGCAAGGCGTTCGCCAAGGCCAACGGCGTCAAGCCGGCCCTGTTCAGCGCCAACTCGGCCGGGGCGTGCCCGACCTGCAACGGGGCCGGGGTCATCTACACCGACCTGGGGATGATGGCCGGGGTCGCGTCGACGTGCGAGGACTGCGAGGGCAAGCGGTTCCAGGCCGACGTGCTGGAGTACCGCCTGGGTGGCAGCAACATCGCCGAGGTGCTGTCGATGCCGGTCGCGGAGGCGACGGCCTTCTTCGCCGAGGGCGAGGCCCGCATCCCGGCCGCGCACACGATCCTGCGCCGGTTGGACGACGTCGGGCTCGGCTACCTGAGGCTGGGCCAGCCGCTGACGACGTTGTCCGGCGGTGAGCGGCAGCGGATCAAGCTGGCCACGCGGATGGGGGAGAAGGGGGCGGTCTACGTGCTGGACGAGCCCACCACCGGTCTGCACCTGGCCGACGTCGAGCAGCTGCTCGGCCTGCTGGACCGCCTCGTCGACTCCGGCACGTCGGTCGTCGTCATCGAGCACCACCAGGCCGTCATGGCGCACGCGGACTGGATCATCGACCTGGGCCCCGGCGCCGGCCACGACGGCGGCCGGGTGGTGTTCGAGGGGACGCCGGCGGACCTGGTGGCCGACCGGTCGACGCTGACGGGCCAGCACCTGGCGGCCTACGTCGGGGCGTGACGCGGGGTCGGGGTGGCGGTCCCCGTCGCAGCCCTCCGACCAGCAGCAGGACGAGCGCCGTGACATGCCGGCGGGCATGTTCGACAGCAGGGCCAGGCCGGCGCCTCCGGCGCGCAGCCGGTCGAGGACGCGGAGGGTCGCGGGGTCCAGCTGGAACCAGAGGACCGCGTCCTGCCGCTCGAGCTCGTCCAGCAGCTCGTCGTCGACCGGACGCCCCGCCGCCCGGGACCGGAACTCGCGCGGGTCCAGCTCACCTGCGTCGAACGGCAGCCGGTTGGTCCAGTACGGGCTGCTTGCCGGCTGGAGCCATCATCATGTTCATCGTCACCCCGGACCACCTCGACGAGCTCCTCCGTGCGAAGGGCATGCGTCCAGCCGAGAGGAAGTGGTCTCTCTGGCGGAACGCTTCTCCGGCAGACTGAGGGCATGGACGTCGAGGAGACCGTCGCGGGCGCGTCAGGGGGCGACAGCGGGATCGTTCGCTTCTGGGAGACAGCGAGAAGCAGCGCCGGTCTGGGCCGACTTCCCGTCGTGACCGGGATGAATGCGGCGACCGTCGTGCCGCCGCCCGCGTGGGCCTTCGGCGGGACTCCCGAGCAAGCAGATGAGCTGCTGGCCCTCGTGCTCGACGGGACGAAGACGGCGACGGCCGGCGCCCACTGGGCCTACGAGGTCGAGGGTCAGGAGATGCCCCGTCCCGGTGAGCTCTCCATCGTCCTCGACGGTGCTGGTCACCCTCGGGCGCTCGTGCGCACCACAGCGGTCGACGTCGTGCCCTTCTCCGAGGTGGGGGAGGGACACGCCCGGGCCGAGGGGGAGGGCGACCGCTCCCTGGCGCACTGGAGGGAGAGCCACGAACGCGTCTTCACTGCGGAGCTCGTGGAGGCCGGGCGCGAGTTCTCCGACGACATGCTCGTCGTCTGCGAGGTGCTGCAGCTGCTCTACCCGCGCCGCAGCCCTGCCGCTGACCGTCGTCCCGCGCAGGTCGACGCCTAGAAGATCGTGCAGGCGGTCACGCGACGCGTCTGGAGGTGGCGTCCTTCGCCAGGTTCCTGATGCGCCAGATGGCGTAGGTGCTGACGAGAAGGGTCAGGGCCCCGGACAGGATGATGAGGGCTTGGGCGGACAGGACGCCCCAGGGGGTCCCGAGGAGGTAGCCGAGGACGACGCAGGCGTTGACCATGACGCTGTAGTAGGACCAGGCGCGCCCATGGGCGTTCTCGGGGATGTGTCGGTGGATGGTCGTGCGGATGCCGACGTTGTGCAGACCGTTGCCCAGTCCTCCCAGGACGAAGACCGCGGCGATGACCCAGGTGCGGGGGACCAGGCCCTCCACGAGCAGGGCCGTCCCGATCAGCGCGCCGCCCCACACCACGAGGTCGATCTCGCGGCCCTCGAGCCATCGGTGGCCTGAGACCAGCGACCCGAGCAAGGCGCCGAAGGCCCAGATCGAGACGAGCAGGCCGAACAGGGAGTTGCTGCCGGTCACCTCGGGTAGGTACTGCACGCCGGCGACGCCCTCGATGGAGGTGGTGAAGACGATGCCGGCGGCCAGCCCCAGCACCACCCAGACCAGGGGACTGCCCCGCAGCACGCGGAGGCCGTCGCCGGCCTGCGTCCAGAACCGGCTGCCGACCTCGAGGTCACCGCGAGGGGCGACCCGGACGACCGCACGGACGAGGACCGCGACGACGAGGAACGAGACCGCGTTGGCGACCAGCAGGACCGTGCTGCCCGCGACGTCGTGCACGGCGGCGGCCAGGCCGGGGCCGAGAATGAACGCGAAGGACACCGCGCCCGCGACGAGGCTGTTGGCGCGCTGGGTGGGGACCGGTCCCGCGAGCTCCGGGGTGAGACGGAACGCCGCCGCCGACGAGGCCACGGCGAAGACGTTGGCCACCGCGATCAGGGCGACCCGGGTGAAGAAGTCGGGCACGGCGGCCGCGGCCGTGAAGCAGACGGCTTGGACGAGTACGGCGCTGATCCAGACCGTCCGCACGTCGAACCGGTCGACCAGCACACCGAGCGCCGGCGCCAGGAACAGCGGGGGCACCAGCTCGGCGAAGAGGACGATCGTCACCCACCAGGGCGGGCCGAGCTCACGAGCGTCCAGGATCAGCGCGAAGGACGCGACGCTGTCGCCCAGGACCGAGACCAGCGTGCCGGCCACCAGAACTACCAGGGGCAACGGCAGGCGAACGCGCGTCCCCCCGACCGGCATGCGTCCACCGTCACACACCCCCACCGGCCCAGCAATCAGGATTCCCGGCGGGGCTCTGGCGACCCGGCAGCCCCAGGCCGTGCGCGAGAGCCGCACCGGGAGCGCGGGTCAGGGTCCGTGCCGCCCGAAGCCAGGGCTCGTCCTCGAGGCGCCCCACCGCAAGATCGACGTAGGCGTCAGCCACCCGGTCGTGGCTGGCGCGCACTCGACTGCCTTGACGACCTCGTTGAAGTCGTCAGCGTCCAGGCCCGACGGTTCTGCGCCGAGGGTCCAGCCCGTAGCCACTGCCAACGTCACACCGCGGAGAGGCGACAGCCCCTGCACCTGCTCCGACTCCCGGTAGTTAGCCACCGATAACGAACGTTATGTCAGATCAGACCGCTCGGGGCCCGGCTCGGGGCGCGGCTCTCCTCAACGACGGCCGCGGCCTACGCGTCCACGACGGGCTGGCGCAGGATGGTGCGTCGTCGGCTCTGCGGCACCCGGCGGAAGTCGCTGAGGTAGATCTCGTGGTGCCGGCCGGCAGGTCGCAGCCCGTGGGCCGGCAGGAACTCGTCGTGGATCCTCGCCAGGACCTCGGTCTCGTCGTCGAACGACCCGACGTGCAGCGTCTGCACGCAGCGTCCCTCCGACAAGGACTCCAGCCGGACCTCGTCGAGCCGGTCCGGTCGCCGGCGGTGGGCCACGTGGGTGATGGCGGCGTCGAAGGCGTCCGGCCCGAGCCAGTCCGGCACGAGGATCAGCAGCGTCCAGCTCCACCGGGACTTGTCCCGGGCCACGGTGAACGAGGCCATGTCCTCGGCCCACCACAGCCCCTCCAGGGGCGGCACGACGTAGTCGCGCCCGAGCTGCTGCTTGCTGGCGAACTTCAGGGCGTAGGCCACCGGGTAGAGCGCCTCGACGGCGTCCGCGAAGGCCGGGGTGTTGGGGTCTCCCGCGCCGTCGACCATCAGGTACCGCAGGTCCGGGACGTCGACGAGCCGCAGCTCCCCCGGTCGCGCCCGGAACGAGTCCAGGGTCCGTCTGAGGTCGACCTTGGCCGTCACGGCTGCGGCCGTCCCGCCTGGTTCGACCCGAGCGCGTCGAGGTCACGCACGGCGAACCGGTGGTGCTCCCACTCCTCCTCCAGGATCGTGTGCAGGCACGACAGCACGGTCTCGGGGTGCTGCGGCGCCCACGGGTTCGCGCGCGTCGCCGCCAGGTCCGCCGCGGTGTCGGGCTGCCCGATCGGGTGGAACGGCCGCTCCACGCCGAGCACGGCCCCCCGCAACCAGGTGTCCGTGGCCATGACCAGGTGCCGCAGGGTCTGCGCGCACGACCACTCCCCGTCCACCGACACGTCTGCGGACCCGGCCGGCATGACCGCGACGCGCGCCAGGGTTCCGGCCCAGGTGCGTTCGAGCGCGGCCCAGGCCGCACGGAGGCCGTCGGGCTCGCGCGCGCTCCGCTCGGCCCGACCGGGGAAGCGACGGTTCAGCTCGGCCTCGACGTACGGCGCGACGTCGACGCCGTTGACGAGCAGGGCGCCCTCGCCGCCCTCCAGCAACCACGGTGCGTCGATGTCCGCGCCCGTGATGTCGACCCCGCGCATCACGACCCCGGTCAGGTCGCAGGCGACGAACCGCGCCCCGCGCAGGTCGGAGCGGTCGAAGCGGCGTGGGCCGAGGGACCCGTCTGACGCGGCCATGCCGTCAGCCTGCCACGATGCCCGTCGCGGCGGCCGGGGCGAGGACGTCACGGCGGCGGCCCTTCACGCCAGGTCTGCCCGCCTCGTCCGCGGTGGGTGAGGCGGGCACGCTCGGCGGTCCCTGATCATCACGAGGTGACGGCGCAGACCAGGTCGGGACCGACGACCGCCACCGCGTGGTCCCTGGGTGGTCGCCGCTTCTGCCTCGACGCACCGCTGGTCGCGCACCTGCCCGTCGGCAGCCTGGTCGAGATCGACGCCGTGGAGGGACGCTTCCTGGGGCAGGTGGTGCAGACCACCAGCGGCGAGACGACCGACGAGGACGGCGGTCGACGGCTGCTGGCCGAGGGCACCCTGCTGGCTCGTGTCGTCGGTGACGACGTCGTGGCCGCCGCCAGCGACGACTCCTTCCCCGACGCACCCGCCCGCCCCGCCGGCGACGCCCTCATCGCGGCCGGCCGGTCGGCGCTGAGCAGCGGCACGTCGCTGCGCATCGGTCGGCTCCGGCAGCCGTCCAGCGAACCGGCCCGTCTGGTGGCGGCCGGGTTCAACCGGCACACCTTCATGTGCGGGCAGTCCGGCTCCGGCAAGACGTACTCCCTCGGGGTGGTCCTGGAGCGGGTGCTGCGCGACACGCGGCTGCGGGTGGTCGTCATCGACCCCAACTCCGACTACGTCGGCCTGGACCAGCTCGACGGGGTCCGCGGCGTCGAGGGGGCGCCCGACCCCGGGGTCGTGACGGTGTTCCGGACCCAGGGCGCCCACCGGCTGCAGGTCCGCTACGGCCGGCTGCCGCTGCTGCAGCAGGCCATGGTCCTGCGCCTGGACCCGCTGGCAGACCTGGAGGAGTACGCGCTGCTGCGCCGGGCCACCGAGCGGCAGGGGACGACGGAGTACTCCCTCGCGGACCTGAGGAACCAGCTGGAGGAGCAGGAGGACCTCTCCCCCGGGTCACCGGCCCGGAGCCTCGCGCTGCGCATCGACAACCTGGGTGCCGCCGGCTGGAGCATCTGGGCCGGGCGCGACGAGGTACCGCTGCTGGACCAGGTGTCGTCCGACTGGCGCGCCCTCGTCGCCGACCTCGGCGGCATCGCCCACGCCGAGGAACGCTCCGCCGTCGTGTCCTCCATCCTGACCGGGCTGTGGGCCAGGCGGACCGCCCGCTCCCCCGTGCTGGTGGTCATCGACGAGGCCCACAACGTCTGCCCCCGGGAGGTCACCGACCCCCAGCAGGCCCTGGGCGTCGAGCACACCGTCCGGATCGCGGCGGAGGGGCGCAAGTACGGCCTGTACCTGCTGCTGGCCACCCAGAGCCCGAGCAAGCTCCACCCGGCCGTCCTCTCGCAGTGCGAGAACCTCCTGCTGATGAAGACGAACTCGGCGGCCGACGTCGAGCACCTGGCGGAGGTCTTCTCCCACGTGCCGCGGGGCCTGATCGCGCAGGCACCGGCGTTCGGCCTCGGCGAGGGCCTCGTGGCCGGCCGCATCTCCCCCACCCCGCAGCTGTTCCGCAGCGGCGAACGGCTGTCGCCGCAGGGCGGGGAGGACGTGCCCACCACCTGGGCCGACCCCGACTCGCCCATCCCGCAGCAGTCCGCCCGCGACGCCACCCGACCCGACGGAGGCCGACCATGACCAACCCTGTCGGCCCACCGACGGCCGAGCCCGAGGCGTCGGGCGCCGCCCTCAGCGGCAGCGCCGTCCTCGCCGGGTCCGGCGTGGCCGCCCTGCTGGCGTTCATGCTGCAGAACCGGGACGACGTCACCCTGACGTTCCTGCTGTGGGACTTCACCTGGCCCGTGTGGCTGCTGACCCTGGCGTCCGCGCTGGTCGGCGCCGTCGTCTGGCTCGGTCTGGGCATCCTCCGACGGCACCGTCGCCGGGTCGCGCGTCGCGCCGACCGCCGCTGAGGCGGACGACCGGTTCATCTGGCAGGGATGACGTCCCGGCCCGTACGGACCACGAACACTGGACCCCCACCACTACGGAAGGTGACTGCCATGTCGTTCTGGGACTTCCTCTGGCTCCTGCTGCTGTCCTACCTGTTCGTCGCCTACCTGATGGTGTTCTTCAGCGTCCTGACCGACCTGTTCCGTGACCGCGACACCGGGGGGGTCGCGAAGGCGGTGTGGATCATCTTCCTGATCGTCACCCCGCTGCTGTCCGTCGTCGTGTACCTGATCGCCCGGGGCCGCGGCATGGCCGAGCGGGCCACGGACTCCGCCCTGCGGGCCAAGGAGGCCCAGGAGTCCTACGTCCGGGAGGTGGCGGGCACGTCCCCGGCCCAGCAGGTCGCCGAGGCCAAGGCCCTCCTCGACGACCAGGTGATCTCGCCCCAGGAGTTCGAGCAGCTCAAGACCAAGGCTCTCGCCGGCTGAGGCGTCGACCGCTCGCGGTCAGTCGGTCCCGAACTCCATCGCGGCCCGGTCCAGCAGCTCGTCGTCGCCCGACACCTCGCCGCGCGAGGCGATCGCCTCGGCCCCGCCCTCGGTGAGCGCCCCGATGAGACCGGTGGCCGCGGCCTGGGCCGCGCCCACGCCGGTCGGTTGCGACCCGCCCACCATGCCGAGCGCGGCGTACTGCTCGAGCTTGGACCGGGAGTCGGCGATGTCGAGGTTGCGCATGGTCAGCTGCCCGATCCGGTCGACGGGGCCGAAGGCGGAGTCCCCGGTGCGCTCCATCGACAGCTTGTCCGGGTGGTAGCTGAACGACGGGCCGGACGTGTCGAGGATCGAGTAGTCCTCACCGCGCCGCAGCCGCAGCGTCACCTCGCCCGTGACGGCCATGCCGACCCAGCGCTGCAGCGACTCGCGGAGCATGAGCGACTGCGGGTCCAGCCAGCGGCCCTCGTACATCAGCCGGCCGAGCCGGCGACCCTCGTTGTGGTAGCTGGCGACTGTGTCCTCGTTGTGGATCGCCGCGACGAGCCGCTCGTAGGCCACGTGCAGCAGGGCCATGCCCGGTGCCTCGTAGATGCCACGGCTCTTGGCCTCGATGATCCGGTTCTCGATCTGGTCGGACATCCCCAGGCCGTGGCGGCCGCCGACGGCGTTGGCCGCCATCACCAGGTCGACCGGGCTGTCGAACGACGCGCCGTTGATGCTGACCGGCCGCCCCTGGGCGAACCCGATGGTCACGTCCTCGGGGACGATCTCCACCGTGGGGTCCCAGTGGGCCACGCCCATGATCGGGGTGACGGTCTCCATGCTGGCGTCCAGGTGCTCCAACGCCTTGGCCTCGTGGGTGGCGCCCCAGATGTTGGCGTCGGTGGAGTAGGCCTTCTCCGTGCTGTCGCGGTAGGGCAGGTCGTGCGCCTGCAGCCACTCCGACATCTCCTTGCGACCGCCGAGCTCGTGGACGAAGTCGGCGTCCAGCCACGGCTTGTAGATCCGCAGCGACGGGTTGGCCAGCAGCCCGTAGCGGTAGAACCGCTCGATGTCGTTGCCCTTGTAGGTGGACCCGTCGCCCCAGATCTGCACGTCGTCCTCGAGCATCGCCCGGACCAGCAGCGTGCCGGTGACCGCACGCCCCAGCGGGGTGGTGTTGAAGTAGGTGCGACCACCGGAGCGGATGTGGAACGCGCCGCACGTGAGGGCGGCGAGCCCCTCCTCCACCAGCGCCGCACGGCAGTCGACCAGCCGGGCGACCTCGGCGCCGTAGGCGTTCGCCCGACCGGGCACGGACTCGATGTCCGGCTCGTCGTACTGGCCCAGGTGGGCGGTGTAGGTGCAGGGCACGGCGCCCTTGTCGCGCATCCAGGCGACCGCGACCGAGGTGTCGAGGCCACCGGAGAAGGCGATACCGACGCGTTCACCGACAGGGAGGGAGTTCAGCACCTTGGACATGGGAGCAGTATCCAGGCGGATGCATAGATATGCAAAACGTCGGGTCCGCGCTCTACCGGAACGCGTCGGCCACCCCGGGGTCGAGCTCAAGGGCCGGCGCACCAGCGGCGTGACGTCGGGAGCCCGCTGCTTCAGGTCCGGGGGGTGACGAGCCGATGTCACTCCTGTGAGGACTCCCCCGACACGCACCGTCCCGCCCCCCGCGGGGCCCGGTCGGTTGCGCCGGCACCTGGGCCGGGTGGAGCCGCTGGCCTGGCAGAGCATCGCGGCCGGGGTGGCGTTCCCCGCGGTCCTGGTGGTCCTGCTGGCGCTCGGGGACGTCTTCCGCCCCGAGCGGAGCACCTGGGTCCTCGCCTGCGTCGTGTCGTTCGCCGCCTTCGGGCTGCTGGCCCTGGTGCAGGGCCGCGTGGGACCCCTCGCGCTGGGGGCCCAGCTCGTCGAGGCGCTCGTCATCATGGTGGTGCTCGGGACCAGCACGGACGAGCTGGGGGTGCTGGCGGCCTGCTTCGTCACCGTGGCGCTCGTGGTCGTCAACGCCGCCACCCACCTGAGCGGGACCGCGCTGGCCGTCGTGGCGGTCGGCTCCAGCGTCTCGGTGGCCCTGCTGCTCGCGGGTCAGGGGACCACCGGGGCGACTCTGCTGCTGACGACCGTGACGGTCACCGTGCTCGGCGTGGTCCCGGGGCTGGTGCTGTTCTTCGGGTTCCGGCGACGGCTCGAGCGGGACGTCCTGGACACCGACCGGGTCGCCCAGCACGACCACCTGACCGGGCTGCTCAACCGGTACGGCCTGGCCGTCGCCTCACGCGGGCTCGTGGCCCGCGCCGCCGCCGGCGGGCACCTCGTGGGCGTGCTGCTGATGGACGTCGACCGGTTCAAGGCGGTCAACGACGTGCACGGTCACCTGGCCGGTGACGAGGTCCTGCGGGTGCTGGCGCGAGCCGTCCTCGAGGTCGCCCGGGACGGTGACGTGGTGGCCCGGATCGGCGGCGAGGAGTTCTGCGTCCTGCTGGTCTGCGGGGGCTCCGACGACCTCGCCGCGGCGGGCGAGCGGCTCAGGGCCACCGTCGCCGCTGCGCCCACCGACCCCCCGGTCACGGTGAGCGTGGGCGGTGCCTGCCTGACGCCCACCCGGGTCGACGACGGCGAGGACTTCGTCATGCGGCTGCTGGCGCGCGCCGACGAGCCGCTCTACGAGGTCAAGTGGGCGGGGCGCAACGGCGTCGACGTGGTCGTCGGCCCCTGACGCACGCCGAGGCCGCGGGCGCGACGCACCACCGTGCTCAGCGGTCGACCAGACGGGCGTAGTGCTCCTTCATCGCGGGGTAGTAGTCGCGGTCCCAGTCGAGGGTCGAGACGTCCCCGCCGTCCAGGTCCGTCACCAGGCGGTCCAGGTAGTACTCCCAGCCGGGTCCGACGCTGTCCACCGGGACCTCGCCGGCCGTGGACTGCGCGAAGGTCAGGGTCGTCACACCGTCGGCCTCGACCAGGCGCAGCTCCAGCTGCCACTCCTGGGCGCCGTCGGCGGTCCGGGTCGTCACCCGCAGCAGGCGGGGAGGCGTGCACTCGTGGATGGTGACGGGCTCGTCACCGGCGTCCTCCCCCTCGGCGGTCATCCGGAACACGACCCCGCCGGTGGTCGGGTCCCCGGTCCAGGTCCCGATCCAGCGCTGCATCCGCGCGGGCTCGGTCACGGCGGCCCAGACGTCGCCCACCGGGGCGCGGAAGGTGCGGTCGAGGACCACCGCCTCGCCGAAGTCCCGGGCCTCGAGTCGGCCGGTGGGTCGTGGGCTCATGCGCTCTCCTGGGTGCTGGTGGGCTGATGTGTCTGGGCTGTCTGAGCCGACTGGGCGGCCGCTCGGTCGCGGGTGGTGCGTCGGACCTCGGTGTCCAGGGCCATGAGCTGCTCCTCGGTGGGTCCGCTCCCCCGCTCCCACGCCGGAGCGGCGTGGGCGAGCTCGTCGAGCAGGGCCTGGACCGGGGCGGCCCCTCCGCCCCGCAGCCCGAACCAGCGCTCACGGCCGCGGGTACGGGCCTGCACCAGACCCGACTCGGCGAGGACACGCAGGTGACGGCTGACGGCCGGTCGGCTGATCCCGTGCCCGGTCGCGAGGTCGCCCGCCCGGGCCGGGCCTGCCACGAGTCGTCGGAGCAGGTCCCGGCGGACCGGGTCGGAGAGTCCGTCGAACGCGTCCATCCTTTTATGTAACCACAAGGTTACGCGATCGGGAAGTACTCAGCGATCGTGGGAGCGGCCGGTCGTGGGGGCCGGTCCCAGCACCCCGGCCGTGAGGACGAGCACCAGCGCGGCGCCCGGGATGACCGCCAGGACGGCCACGAGCCCGCGCGCGTCGGCCACCACGCCCAGCAGCAGCGGGGCCACGGTCACGACCACCCGCAGCACGGTGCTGGCCAGGGTGAGGCCGGTCCCCGGTCTGAGCCCGGGCAGCTCGTCCGCCCGCCGCATGGCCGAGGGGATCACGGTGCCGATACCCAGCCCGACGAGGGCGAACGCCGTCACCGCGGCCGCGACGCCGAGCCGCTCCGCCAGCAGCAGACCGGGTCCCATGGCGAGCAGCGCCAGGCACCCCCCGGCCCGGGCGACGGCCACGTCGCCCCACCGCGTGACGGCGGGGTCGCCCAGCAGCCGCCCGACGATCTGGGCGGACTGCAGCGCCACGAAGCCGAGCCCCGCCACGCCGGCCCCGGCCTCCAGCTCGCCCCGCAGGTACAGGGCGCTCCAGGTCGCCGTCGTCTCCTCCATCAGTTGGGCGGTGGAGGCCACCAGACCCAGGGCCAGCAGCAGGGGGACGCTGCTCCTCCAGGCGAGCCGAGGGACGGGGGCGGAGCCGGGGCCCGGGGTGGGGGGCTCCCGGTCGGGACCGGGCAGCAGGAACCGGTACGCGACGCAGCCGACGAGGGCGAGCACCAGACCGGCGACGGGCAGGTGCACGGCCACCGGCACCTGCAGGGCCGCGGCGGCGCTGCCCACCGAGCCACCGATCACGGCGCCCACGCTCCACAACGCGTGCATGGTGTTGAGCACGGACCGGCCCAGGGCCCGCTCCACCCGCAGGCCGTGCGTGTTCTCCGCGACGTCGGCGACCGCGTCCACCGCTCCGGCCAGCAGCAGCGCCGAGGCCAGCACGGCCCAGCTGCCCGCGACGCCGACCAGGCCCAGGTTGGCCGAGGCGAGCAGCACGGCCCCCAGCGACACCCGGGCCGACCCGAACCGGTGGACCAGGGGCCCGGCCGCCAGCCCCAGGACCAGGGCCCCGGCACCGTAGGCACCGACGGCGCCCCCCAGCGCCCTCCCGCTGAGGTCGAGCCGCTCCACCAGGTCCGGGTAGCGCGGCACGACGTTGGCGATGAGCGCGCCGTTGGTCAGGAAGAGCGTGCCGACGGCCCAGCGCGCCCGCGCCGGGCTCACCGTCCGGGCCCCGGTCCCGCGGTCAGGACCGGGTCCGGTGCAGCCACCACAACCCGACGAACGGCAGGACGAGCGGGATGAGCAGGTACCCCAGGCCGTAGTCCGACCACACGGTGGGCTCGGGGAACAGCTCGGGACGCAGCAGGCTGAAGGTGCCGATGACCAGCACGCCGACCGCCTCGAACGTCAGGGCGGCCCAGGCGACCCGGCGGGCCCATGCCCGGTCCACCACCAGCGCGACGGTGGCGACCACGTAGACCACCGCCGCCGCCCCGGACAGCCCGTAGGCCAGCGGCGCCTCCTCGAGCTTGGTGCTGACCTGGAACACGGCCCGGCTCGTCGCCCCCACGGCGAACACCGCGTACAGCACCACCAGCACCTTGCCGAAGCCGCTGCGGGTCGCCCGGGCGCCGCCGGACCCCGCCCGCACCTGCGGCGCCCCGTTCACCACCGGCCTACCCTGGGCGGATGGTGGACACCGTGAACCCGGCCTCGGTCCACGACCTCGCCGGCTGCGAGTACCTGCTGCTGACGACCTACACCAAGGACGGCCGGGCCAAGCCGACGCCCGTGTGGGCAGCGCCCGACGGCGACGTGCTCGTGGTCCACACCCCGGCCGACTCCTGGAAGGTCCGTCGGGTGCGCAACACGCCGGCGGTCACGCTGACGGCCTGCGACGCCCGCGGCAACCCCCGTGGGGGGCCCGTCGACGGGGTCGCCGTCGCGGTGGACGGCGACCTGCTGCCCCGCCTGGAGGCGGCGCTGCACCGCAAGTACGGCTGGAAGTACGCGCTGTACGCCTTCGGCGCCCGGTTCGCGACCGGGCGCGGCGGACCGGCCGGCCTGGTCGTCCGCGACGTTCCCGCCGACGGCGCGGCCGACGACCGACCGGCCGCGCCCTGAGCCGTCACGCACCGGGGCCACCGATCTGCACCCCGCCGCGCCACACGTCCCACAGCCGCAGCACCATCGCCGCGACGGTGAAGGCGGCGACGGCCACCACCGCGGAGGACCACCGGTCGCGCTCCGACATCGCCCACCACACCGCGAGCGGCAGGACGGCGACGACGGTCCCCAGGTACGACACGAACAGCACCATCGAGCCGACCGGCGCCTGCCCGGAGAGGATGAGCACCGTGGCCACCACGGCCTGCAGGAGCAGCAGCAGCTCCAGGCCCACCGCGGTCCCGAGCATCGCCCGACCGGGGGCAGAGCCCCGGCGGGCGGACACCAGGCCCCAGACCGTCAGCACGGTCGCCCCTGCGGCCAGCACCACCACGACGGCATCGATCACGGCGCCAGTATCCCGGGCCGCGCGCGGTCCCCGTGCCGGGGCCCCGGGCCACGGCGACGTCGGGTCCGTGCGTCGTGGCTGACCGGTTGACGACGACGGACGCGGTCGCGCACCTGGCGGCCCGGGTCCGGACGACGCTGGCCGTCCGGCCGCCAGGGGCTCCGGTCGTCGTCGCGCTGGACGGCCGCAGCGGCAGCGGCAAGACCACGCTGGCCCGGCG
Source organism: Aquipuribacter aurantiacus (assembly GCF_051216895.1). NCBI lineage: Bacteria > Bacillati > Actinomycetota > Actinomycetes > Micrococcales > Intrasporangiaceae > Aquipuribacter > Aquipuribacter aurantiacus. The sequence continues at coordinate 76,820 of NZ_JBPKAO010000007.1, read as the reverse complement.
GCTGACCCGGGAGCTGCGTGACGGCGGTGTCGCCGTCACGGTGCTGCACCTGGACCACGTCTACCCCGGCTGGGACGGCCTGGCGGCCGCGTCGGCGTGTCTCGGCGAGCAGCTGCTCCCCCGGTTGCGCGCCGGTCTCAGCGCGCAGTACCCGTCCTGGAGCTGGGTGCGCGACCGGCCCGGGCCGCAGGTCGAGGTCCGACCCTCGGAGGTCGTCCTGGTGGAGGGCGTTGGCTCCGGCAGCCGGACCTCGCGCTCCCTGGTGGACCTGCTGGTCTGGTTGGAGGCCCCGGAACCGGTCCGCCACGGGCGGGCGATGGCTCGCGACGGGGACTCCTACGCCCCGCACTGGCGCCGTTGGGCGGACCAGGAGGAGGCGTACCTGGCCGCGGAGCGCCCGGAGCGCAGCGCCGACGTCGTCGTCCTCACCGGGGACCTGCCGGACGGAACACGCTCGTCGCCCGTCAGCCCGGCCCCCTAGCCTCAGGTCCCGTGAGCGGACTTGCGGACCTGGCCATCGAGAGCCCCGACGTCGACGGCGAGGACCTCGTCGTCTGGCGGAACACGTTCGCCGGCGTCTTCGCCCTGCCGGCGGCCACGACCGAGGAGGTGGACGCGGTCCGCGACACCTACCGCGCGCACCGCCTCACCGGGGTGCGCGACGACGGCCGGTGGGTGGCGACATTCCGCAGCTGGCCCGGTGACAGCGCCGTGCCCGGGGGCGCGCTGACGGGTCACGCCGACGCCCCTCGCACGCTGCCCACCGACCTCGTCAGCACGGTGGCCGTGGCCCCGACCCACCGCCGACGGGGCCTGCTCACCCGGTTGATGCGCGACAGCCTGCGCCACGCCGCGGACTCCGGTGCCGTGGTGTCCAGCCTGTTCGCCAGCGAGGCCGCCATCTACGGCCGGTACGGCTTCGGGGTCGCCACCCGGGTGCACGACCTGACCGTCGACACCCGCGCGGCGGCGATCTGGCAGGCCGGGGCCCCGGTGGGGGCGGGCCGGATGCGGCTGTCGGACGACGACGAGCTCGCCGCGGTGGGCCCGGCGCTGTTCGACGCCGCGCGGCGCCGGATGCCGGGGGCGGTCGGTCGCGGCGACATCGGCTGGCTCCGGCTGCTGGAGCGGGTCGCGCCCACCCCCAAGCCGGACGGGCCGCGGCTGCGGGCGGTGCACCTCGCCCCCGACGGGACGGTGGACGGCTACGTCCGTCTCCGCCTGGAGATGCGCTGGACCGACGGCGCCCCCCGCAACAAGGCCAGCGTCGACGACCTGGTCGGCGCCACGCCCGAGGTGCTGGCCGCCCTCTGGCGGTTCTGCGTCGACCTGGACCTGGTCAGCACGCTCGTGGCCGAGCACCGCGGCCACGGCGAGCTGCTGCCGCACCTGACCGCCGACCCCCGGGCGGTGCGGGTGACGTCGGCCGTCGACGGGCACTGGTGGCGCGTCCTGGACCCCTCGGCCGCGCTGGCCGGCCGTAGCTGGTCCGGCCCCGGTGACGTCGTCCTGGAGGTCGTGGACCCCGACGGACCCGCGGCGGGCCGCTGGGAGGTGTCGGTCGGTGAGACCGGTGACGCGGAGGTCCGCCGCACCACCCGGACCGCCGACGTCACGCTGCCGGTGCAGTCGCTGCCCGCGGTCCTCACCGGCGTGCTGGACCTGCCGTTGCTGCACGCCGCCGGCCGTCTCGACGAGCACACCAGCGGGGCCGTGCGACGTCTGGAGCAGATGTCACGCGTCAGCCCGGTCGCACTGGGCACCGTCCAGGGATTCTGAGAACATTCGCCGATGCCCACGACGGACACCCAGGCCGAGCCCGCACCTGCACGCCGACGGGTTCGGCTGCTGCCCGTGCTGATGGCGGTGCTCGCGGTCCTCACCGGGGCCTGGTTCGCGCTGCGGCGACGGGCCCCGGCGCTGCCGGCCTTCCCGGCGGAGGCGCGACCCGGTCCCGGCACCACCGCGCGCCCCCCGACCCCGGCGCCCGCGAGCGGACGGGTCGACGTGGCTGCGGCCCCACCCGTCGAACCCGCACCCGTCGAGCCCGCACCCGTCGAACCCGCACCCGTCGAGCCCGTGCCGGCCGAGCCCGTGCCGGCCGGTTCCCCCACGGCGGTCGCAGAGCCGGTCCAGCCCTCGGCGGCGGCGTCGGCGGCCTCGGAGGAGCTCCAGCGCGTCTCCGGGATCGGACGGCGCAGCGCCGAGGCGCTGGTCGCCGCGGGCATCGACGGCCTCGACCGGTTGGCCGCCACCGACGACGCCACCCTGGTCGTCGCGCTGGAGGCCGCGGGCCTGCGGCGCTCCCCCACGCTGTCCGCGTGGGCCTCCCAGGCCCGTCGTCTCACCCAGGAGTAGGCCCGGTCCCGGGCACCGCGTCGTCACCGGGACCCGCGCGGGAATCACGACGTACTGCCCTGCGGCCGGATCTTTGGAAGGCTGGGCCCCATGTGCGGCATCTGTGGAGAAGTCACCTTCGACGGGACCCGGGCGGACGTGGCCGCCGTGTCACGGATGACCGACGTCATGACCCCCCGAGGACCCGACGGTTCCGGCGTCTGGTCGCAGGGCCCGGTGGCCTTCGGTCACCGACGGCTCAAGATCGTCGACCTGTCCGAGTGCGGCGCCCAGCCCATGGTCGACAACGACCTCGGGCTGTCGATCGTCTTCAACGGGATGATCTACAACTACCGCGAGCTGCGGGTCGAGCTCGAGGGCCTGGGCCACCGGTTCTTCTCGACGTCCGACACCGAGGTCGTCCTCAAGGGCTACGCCGAGTGGGGCCCTTCCTGGGTGGAGCGCCTGCTCGGGATGTTCGCCTGCGTCATCAGCCACCGGGACACCGGACGGGTCGTCGTCGCCCGGGACCGGCTCGGCATCAAGCCGCTCTACCTGTCCGAGGGCACCGGCAGCGCGCGTCGGCTCCGGTTCGCCTCCACCGTGCCGGCGCTGCTCGCCGGCGGCGACGTGGACACCAGCATCGACCCGGTGGCGCTGCACCACTACCTGTCCTGGCACGCCGTCGTCCCCGCGCCGCACACCATCCTCAACGGCGTCCGCAAGATGCCGCCGGCCACGGTGCGGACCTACGAGCGCGACGGCAGCCACACCGACGTCCGCTACTGGAGCCCCGCCTACGAGCGCCTGCCCGAGCACGAGGGGATGAGCTTCGAGGACTGGACCGACGCGACGCTGGACAGCCTGCGCACCGCGGTCAAGCGACGCATGGTCGCCGACGTGCCGGTGGGCGTGCTGCTGTCCGGGGGTGTCGACTCCAGCCTGGTCGTGGGTCTGCTGGCCGAGCAGGGCCAGGCCGGCCTGGCCACGTTCAGCATCGGCTTCGACGCCGTCGCCGGGCGCGAGGGCGACGAGTTCGTCTACTCCGACCTGGTGTCCGAGCGCTTCGGCACCGACCACCACCGGCTCCGGGTCGGCTCCGACGAGCTCGTCGGGTCGATCGAGCACGCCGTGGCCAACATGTCCGAGCCGATGGTCAGCCACGACGTCGTGGCCTTCGACCTGCTCAGCCGCGAGGTGTCCAAGCACATCAAGGTCGTGCAGTCGGGTCAGGGTGCCGACGAGGTGTTCGCGGGCTACCACTGGTACCCGCCGCTGGACGGGCTGCGCGTCGAGGACGCCACGGACGCCTACGCCAAGGCCTTCTTCGACCGCAGCCACGCCGAGATGAAGGACGTGGTGTCGCCCGACCTCTACGCCGCGATGAACGCGCACGACCCGTCGGGGCCCTCCTACGCCTACGTCCGCGACCACCTGACCCAGGGCCGGGCCGACACCGCCGTGGACGCCGCGCTGCGCCTGGACACCGAGGTGATGCTCGTCGACGACCCGGTCAAGCGGGTCGACAACATGACGATGGCGTGGGGCCTGGAGGCGCGCGTGCCGTTCCTGGACCACGAGCTGGTCGAGCTGGCCGCCCGGATCCCGCCGGAGCACAAGCTGGCCGACGGCGGCAAGGGCGTCCTCAAGGCCGCCGCCCGCCGCGTGGTGCCCAGCGAGGTCATCGACCGACCCAAGGGGTACTTCCCGGTGCCGGCGATCACGCACCTGGAGGGCAAGGTCTTCGACGTGGTGCGTGACGCCCTGCAGGCGCCGGCCGCCCGGCGGCGGGGGCTGTTCGCCGACGACTACGTCCAGCACCTGCTGCGCGACCCCAACTCCGACCTGACCCCGCTGCGGGGCAACAAGCTGTGGCAGCTGGGGCTGCTGGAGTGGTGGCTGCAGTCGCACGAGGTGGGTTGAGCCCGGTGGCCCCGCGTCGACCCCGCGTCGCCGGCCTCCGCAGCCGGCCCACCATCACCTCCCAGCCCTGGTCCAAGGTCCCCGAGCACCTGCGTCGTGACATGCGGGGCGACGTCCTGGTGGACATGGGCTGGGGGCGGCTGGTGTTCGGCCAGACCTTCCGCGAGCTGTCCAACATCCTCGACGTGCTGCGCGCCGAGGGCAGCGGCCAGCGCGACATCTGCATCTACCCGCCGGACCCGCAGGTGCTCGTCGGTCTGGCCCCCAGCGAGCTGTTCATCGACCCCAGCTACACGCTGCGGCTGCCGCTGCACCGCTACCGCCGTCAGACCACCCCGCCGAGGGGCCTGCTGGTGCGCACGGTGGGCGCCCGGGACGACCTGCTGGAGGCCAACCGGATCTGCACGTCGGTCGGCATGGTCACCGGGGACGTCGACACGCTCTGGGCCAACCAGCGCACCCGGACCTTCACCTACCTGGTGGCGCAGGACACCGCGTCGGGCGACATCGTCGGCACGGTGACCGGGGTGGACCACGTCCTGGCCTTCGACGACCCCGACGGGGGCAGCAGCCTGTGGGCGCTCGCGGTCGACCCGCACTCCCGCATCCCCGGGGTGGGCGAGGCGCTGACCCGCACCCTGGCCCAGCGCTACCAGGCCCGCGGCCGCTCTTGGATGGACCTGTCCGTCCTCGCGTCCAACTCCGGTGCCCTGTCGCTGTACGACAAGCTCGGCTTCGTCCGCACCGCCACGGTGTGCGTCAAGCGCAAGAACCCGATCAACGAGCCGCTGTTCGCGCCCCGCCCGGACCAGCTGGAGGACCTGAACCCCTACGCCCGGATCATCGCCGAGGAGGCCCTGCGGCGCGGGGTCCGCGTCGAGGTCACCGACGGTCGCTGGGGCGAGATGCGGCTGACCCACGGCGGGCGCACCGTGCTGACCCGGGAGTCGTTGTCCGAGCTGACGTCCGCGGTGGCGATGAGCCGCTGCGACGACAAGCGGGTGACCCGGAACCTGCTGCAGGGCGCCGGGGTGCCCGTGGCCCGCGGCCACGAGGTGACCGGCGGGCACGTCGGCCCGGCCGAGGAGCAGTTCCTGGCCGAGGTGGGTCCCCTCGTCGTCAAGCCCGCCCGGGGCGAGCAGGGGCGCGGCATCACCGTCGGCGTCGAGGACGTCGAGGAGCTGCGACGGGCGGTCGGCGTGGCGTACCACCACTGCCCCGACGTGCTGCTGGAGGAACGGGTGAGCGGCGACGACGTCCGGGTCCTCGTCATCGACGACGCGGTCGTGGCGGCCGCGATCCGACGGCCCGCGACGGTCGTCGGCAACGGTCGCGACACCGTCGCCGACCTGGTCCGTGCGCAGTCGCGGCGCCGCGAGCGGGCCACCGGCGGGGAGTCCACCATCCCGCTGGACGACACCACCACCGCGGTGGTGCGGGCGGCCGGGTACGAGATGACCGACGTGCTGGGCAGCGGGGAACGTCTCGAGGTGCGGCGCACGGCCAACCTGCACACCGGCGGCACGATCGAGGACTGCACCGACGACATCTCCCTGTCCCTGCGGGACGCGGCCCTGCGGACCGCGCGCGTCATCGGCATCCCGGTCACCGGGGTCGACTTCCTCGTCCCGGACCTGCGCGGCGAGGAGTTCACCTTCGTCGAGGCCAACGAGCGGCCCGGCCTGGCCAACCACCAGCCCCGCCCGACGGCGGCACGGTTCGTCGACCTGCTGTTCCCCGCCACGGCGGGTCGCGCGCCCCGCTCGAGCGACCGCGACGACTGACCGCTCAGGAGTAGTTGCCCCACACCCCCTCGCCCTTGGGCAGGGTGCGTTCGCGACCGCACCGCTCGCACAGGTAGAAGATGCCGTTGCCGTCGGCCTCGGTGGCGTGGTGCCGGCGCCAACGGTGCCACCCCAGCCAGCACGCGATGCGACCCACGATCGCCTCCCGACCTCGTCGTCGCCCCCATGCTGCCTCGGCCGGCCCCCCGACACCAGGGCCCGCCGGGGTCGGTCGAGGGGGGTCCCCGACTCTGCGACGATGCACCGGTGACTCCCCCGCACCCCCGTTCCGCGACCACCCCTGTCCGGCTGCCGATCGACGCCGACTACCTCCGCGACGTGATGCTCGAGCTGCTGCGCATCCCCAGCCCGTCCGGTCGGACCGACTGGGTGATGCAGCGGGTGGGTGACCTGCTCGCCGAGACCGGCGTGACGCTGGACCTGACCCGGCGCGGCGTGCTGCGGGCGACGGTGCCCGGCAAGCGCGAGGACGTGAACCGCGCGGTCGTCGTGCACGCCGACACCATCGGGACGATGGTCAAGCGGCTCAAGGAGAACGGCCGCCTCGAGGTCGTCCAGGTCGGCACCCACTCGGCGCGCTTCGCCGAGGGCGCCCACGTGACGATCCTCACCGACGACATCGACAGGACCTACACCGGGACGATCCTGCCGCTGAAGTCCAGCGGGCACGCCTACGGCGACGAGATCGACACCGCCGCCATCGGCTGGGACCAGGTCGAGGTACGGATCGACGCCCCGGTCTACGACGTGACCGGCGTCATGGCCCTCGGCATCCAGGTCGGTGACTTCGTCGCGCTGGACGCCGCCCCCCAGATCACCCCGATGGGTTACGTCAAGAGCCGGCACCTGGACGACAAGGCCGGGCTCGCCGCCTGCCTGGCCGCGTTCAAGGCGCTCATCGAGTCCGGCATCACCCCGCCGGTGACCGCCCGGCTGCTGGTCACCATCGGCGAGGAGGTCGGCCACGGCGCGACCCACGGCTTCGACACCGGGACCGCCGAGATCGTCGCGGTCGACAACGGCGTCGTGGCCCCCGGTCAGCAGTCGACCGAGGAGGCCGTCAGCGTGGGCATGATGGACTCCACCGGCCCGCACGACTACCACCTGACCCGCCGGCTGCTCGCGCTGGCCGACGAGTTCGGCGTCCCGGCGGTCCGCGACGTCTACCGGGTCTACCGCTCCGACGCCGCCCCGGCCGTCGAGTCCGGCGTCGAGGCGCGCACCGCGCTGCTGGGCTTCGGCCTGGACTCCTCGCACGGGCACGAGCGCACCCACCTGGACGGTCTGCTCAACCTGGCCGAGCTGCTCGCGATCTACCTGCAGACCGACCTGACCTTCGCCGACTGGGACAGCCAGGAGACCGGCGCCCTGGACGACTTCCCGACGTCCGACCAGCCGACCCCCGTCGAGCCGACCGAGGTCGACCGTCGCAGCGAGGTGGACCGGCGCACGGGCCAGAGCTGAGCCCAGGCTGCGGGCCGACGCTGCCGAGGTGCCCCGACACCGCCCCCGGCCCGCGAGCCCGTCAGCGGTCGAGGTCCCGGTCGCCCAGCTCGCGGGAGTGCAGCTCCACCAGGGTGGCGAGCCTGACCGCGCACGCCTGGGCCCAGGCCCCGTCGGCGGTCTGCACCCCGAGCGCGGCCACGTTGCTGCCGTCGGACAGGTCCAGGCGCACCCAGGTGGAGTCTCGGCCGTAGCGCACCCCGACCACCTCGGCCCACGACAACCGGCGGCGGCCGAGCACGTTGCGGACGACCACGCCGTCCTCGTCGGGCAGCACCGCCACCGACCCGAACCGGTACATGACCCAGGCCCCCACGAGGGCGACCAGGGTGAACCCGATGCGGTCGCCCGTGCCGATGCCGGGGTAGGGCGGGTACCCCGCGGCCAGTCCCCCGAACACGACCAGCCACACCACCGCCAGGGTCAGCGGCACCCAGCGACCGGCGCGCGGCCGGATGGGGCGGTGCAGCTCGTCGCGCCGGTTCGGGGTGCCGCTCATCGGTCGCTCACAGCCTGCAGGCGTGGATCTCCGTGACGAGGATGGCGCGCGCGCCGACCTCCCACAGCTCGTCCATGACGCGGTTGGTGTCAGCCCGCGGCACCATGGCCCGCACGGCCGACCAGCCGGAGTCCCGCAGCGGTGACACCGTGGGCGACTCCAGGCCCGGGGTGACGGCGGCGGCCGCCTCGACCAGCTCGTTGCGCACGTCGTAGTCGATGAGGACGTACTGCCGGGCGGTGATGACACCGGTCAGCCTGCGCGCGAGCACCTCCACGCCGGGGTGCGGCTGCTCACCGGCGGGCACCACCAGGACGGCCTCCGAGCGCAGCAGCGGCTCACCGAACACCCGCAGACCGGCCTGGCGCAGCGTGGTGCCGGTCTCCACGACGTCGGCGATCACGTCGGCGATGCCCAGCGACACCGCCGACTCGACGGCCCCGTCCAGCCCGACGACGGTCGCGTCGAGGCCCTGGGTGTCCAGCCACGAGCGCACCAGCCCCGGGTAGGCGGCCGCGATCCGCCTGCCGGCCAGGTGCGCGGTGTCGGTGACCCCGCCGTCGACGGGCGCCGCGAAGCGGAACGTCGAGCGGGCGAAGCCCAGCGCCAGCAGCTCCTTCGCGGGTGCACCGGAGTCGATCATGAGGTCGCGGCCGGTGATGCCGACGTGCAGGGTGCCGCTGCCCACGTAGACGGCGATGTCGCGCGGACGTAGGAAGAACAGCTCGACGCCGTTGGCCTCGTCGACCAGGCGGAGCTGCTTGGGGTCGCGGCGGCGGCGGTAGCCGGCCTCGGAGAGGATGTCGTGGGCCGCCTCGGACAGCGCGCCCTTGTTGGGGACGGCGACGCGGAGCATGCCCTGGCCGGTGCTCGGGGTGGTGCTGTGGTCGGTGCTCATCACAGGTGACGGTAGACGTCGGCGAGGGTGAGGCCCTTCGCGACCATCAGGACCTGCAGGTGGTAGAGCAGCTGGCTGATCTCCTCCGCGGTCCGCTCGTCCCCCTCGTGCTCGGCGGCCATCCAGACCTCGGCGGCCTCCTCGACGACCTTCTTGCCGATGGTGTGGACGCCCGCGTCCAGGGCGGCGACGGTGCCCGAGCCCTCCGGGCGGGTCACGGCCCGCTCGGACACCTCGGCGAACAGCTCTTCGAAGGTCTTCACGTGGGTAGAGCCTAGGCCGCGCGGTGCAGGGCGTCGTACGTGGTGCTGCGTTCCCGGACCGGGCGGCCGATCCCGGCCGCGATGTCGGTCAGGTCCTCGACCGTCTTCGCCGAGCCGTGGGCCGAGCCCGCCATCCGGCTGATGGTCTCCTCCATCAGGGTGCCGCCCAGGTCGTCGGCGCCACCGGTGAGCATGGCGCGGGTGCCGTCCACGCCCAGCTTCACCCACGAGGTCTGGATGTGGTCGATGCGCCCGTGGAGCATGAGCCGGGCCACCGCGTGCACGGCGCGGTTGTCCCGCATGGTCGGCCCCGGACGGGCCAGGCCGGCCAGGTAGATGGGCGAGCTGGTGTGCACGAAGGGCAGCGGGACGAACTCCGTGAACCCGCCGGTGCGGTCCTGCAGCGCGGCCAGGGTGCGCAGGTGCCCGACCCAGTGCCGGGGGTGGTCGACGTGGCCGTACATCATCGTCGAGCTGCTGGGGAGGCCCAGGCGGTGGGCGGTCTCCACGACCTCGACCCAGGCGCTGGTCGGCAGCTTGCCCTTGGTGAGGACCCAGCGGACGTCGTCGTCGAGGATCTCCGCCGCCGTCCCGGGGATCGAGCCCAGGCCGGCGTCGCGGACCTCCGTCAGCCAGTCGGCGATGCTGGCCCCCGCCCGGGCGGCGGCGCTGACCACCTCCATCGGGCTGAACGCGTGCACGTGCATGCCCGGGGCGGCCTTCAGCACCGCACGGACGATGTCGGCGTAGGCGCCCGGCCCCAGGTCGGGGCTGATGCCGGACTGGATGCAGACCTCGGTCGCCCCCAGGGCCTGCGCCTCGGCGGCACGACGGCCGACCTCCTCCAGCGACAGGGTGTAGGCGTCCGGGTCGCTGGCCCGCTGGGCGAACGCGCAGAACCGGCAGCCGACGTAGCAGACGTTGGTCACGTTGATGTTCCGGTTGACGACGTAGGTGACGTCGTCGCCGACCACGTCACGGCGGACGTCGTCGGCGATCGAGGTCACGGCGTCCAGGTCCGCCCCGTCGCAGGTCAGCAGGGCCAGGTACTGCTCGTCGCTCAGCCCGGCCGGGTCCTCGGCCACCCGCCGCAGGGCCAGCGCCAGGTCGTCGGAGCCCAGCAGGGCCGGGGCCTCGGCGTGGCGCCGCTCCCCCACCGCGGTCCAGTCGCCATAGACGTCGTCGAAGTCGCTGCGCCGCTCGTCGGTGCGACCCGTCGTGTCCACGGTGGCGTGCAGGTCCGCCCGGCCGGAGGTGACGAGACCGCCGTCGGGCTCCTGCCAGACCATCGGCCGGGGCACCGCGCCCACGCGGGCCAGGCCGGTCTCGGGATCCATCAGCGCCGCGACGTGCCCGCGCAGCCGCGCGTCCAGCCAGCCCGGTGCCTCGCCGAAGGCGGCGCGCGCGTAACCGGGGTGGATCGTCAGCCGCTCCGCCAGGGCGAACCCGGCCTGCTCGGTGCGTGCGGTCAGGTCGTCGAGGTGGGGCCAGGGGCGCTCGGGGTTGACGTGGTCGGGGGTCACGGGTGACACGCCGCCCCAGTCGTCGACCCCGGCGGCCAGCAGGGCGGTCAGGTCGTCGTCGTCGCTGAGGTTGGGCGGGGCCTGCAGGGTGACCGTGGGCCCCAGCAGCAGCCGGGCCACGGTGAGGGTCGCCAGGTAGCTGTCCCGGTCCAGGTCCGCCGCCCCGCGCATCGCGGTGTCGTCCTTGGCGCGGAAGTTCTGGACGATGACTTCCTGGATCCCGCCCAGCTCGCGCGAGACCCGCCGGATGGCCAGCAGCGAGTCGACCCGCTCGGCCGGGGTCTCGCCGATGCCGACCAGGATGCCGGTGGTGAAGGGGACGGCCAGGCGACCGGCGTCCTCCAGCACGCGCAGGCGCACGGCCGGGTCCTTGTCCGGGCTGCCGTAGTGCGGGCCGGACGGCTCGGACCACAACCGGGTGGCGGTCGTCTCCAGCATCATGCCCATGGACGGGGCGACGGGCTTGAGCCGCTGCAGCTCCTGCCAGCTCATCACCCCGGGGTTGAGGTGCGGCAGCAGGCCGGTCTGCTCCAGCACGGCGATGGCGCAGGCGCGGACGTAGGACAGCGTGTCGTCGTACCCGCGCTCGTCCAGCCACTGCCGGGCCGCCGGCCACCGGCCCTCGGGCCGGTCACCCAGGGTGAACAGCGCCTCCTTGCAACCGGCCGCCGCACCGTCCCGCGCGATCTGCAGCACCTCCTCCATCTCGAGGAACGCGGCCGGCAACCGGTGGGGCACCGTGACGAACGTGCAGTAGTGGCACCGGTCCCGGCACAGCCGGGTGAGCGGGACGAACACCTTGCGGGAGTAGGTGATGGTGCCGGGCCGGCCGGCGCGGGCCATGGCCTCGTCCCGGACCCGGCCGGCCGGCTCGGCCAGGGCGGCGAGGTCGTCGCCGCGGGCGTGCAGCAGGACGGTCGCCTCGGCGGCGTCCAGCGCCTTGCCGGCCCGGGCCCGGTTGACCGCGCGCTCGACCTGGCGCGGGGTCGGCGGCACGTCGGGCGCGGGGACGGAGGTCACCGGTGAAGGCTACGCGCGGGCGGTGGCCGACCCGCACCGGTCGACCTGGCCCTCGGCGCGCCGTGGCCTGCGGTCGCTCGTGCGGTGGTCGCCTGGTCGCCCGGTCAGCTGCTCGGCGCAGCGGTCGGGTCGGTGACGGGCTCCGTGGTCGACTCGGTGGCCGCCCCGGTCGGGCTCTCGATGACCGACGTGTCGCCGGTGACCTGGCCCCCGGTGGGGACGGGGTCGCTGGTGCTCGCCCCGCAGGCGCTCAGCAGGAGGGCCGCCGCGGCCACGGCCGCGGCGGTGGTGACTGGGGTGGAGGGGTGACGCATGGGGTGCCTCTCGTCGGGGTCGGATGTCCGTGTCCAGTCCTTGCCCCTCCTGAGCCGGGCCATGCCCCGACCCGCCCGAGGCCCGCCTCGCCCTCCCGCCGCACGCGTTCGCGTCCGCACCCCGCGCCCCGCTCCCCGCTCCCACCCGCACCGCTCCCACCCGCACCGTGTGGGACGTTCCGGTACCGATCCAGGCCCGCGAGCGCGCGGAACGTCCCACACGACGGGCCGGGCCGCGCGGAACGTCCCACACGACGGCCCGGTGCGCGCGGGACGTCCCACACGACGGGCCGGGCCGCGCGGAACGTCCCACACGACGGGGGCGGGGGCTCAGCGGACGCCGAACCCCACGGCCCCGCCCCGCTTGAGGGCCTGACGCAGGCCCAGGACGGTGCTGACGGCGGCCTCGGCCGCCTCGCTGCCCTTGTCCTCGCGGGAGCCCTCGAGCCCGGCCCGGTCCAGCGCCTGCTCGACGGTGTCGACCGTCAGCAGGCCGAACCCGATCGGGGTCACCGTCCGCACCGCCACGTCGGTCAGGCCCTGAGTAGCCGCCTGGCAGACGTACTCGAAGTGCGGGGTGCCGCCGCGGACGACCACGCCGAGCGCCACGACGGCGTCGACCTCGGGCGCCATCGCGGCCGCGGCCACGGGCAGCTCGAACGAGCCGGCGATGTGCACCTCGACGACGTTGGTCACCCCGGCGCGTCCAAGGGCGCGTCGCGCGCCCTCCAGCAGGCCGCCCATCACCTCCGGGTGCCAGCTGGCCGCGACGACGGCGACCTTGAGGCCCGCCCCCGACCCGGGTTCCACGATGACTGCCGGTGCTCCGTCGCCGCTCATGCGGTCCTCCCTGGTCCTTCGTCCCCGCGTCGTGCGGGAGCGCCACCGGGCAGGACGCCCGGCAGCACGTGGCCCATCCTGTCGCGCTTGACCGCGAGGTAGCCGATGTTGTCCGGCCCGGTGCCGACGACGAGCGGGGCCCGCTCGTCGACCTGCACGCCGTGGGCCTCGAGGTCGTCCACCTTGTCGGTGTTGTTGGTCAGCAGACGGACCCGCTGCACCCCCAGGTCGGCCAGGATCGCGGCGGCCGCGCCGTACTCCCGCGCGTCGGCGGGCAGTCCCTGCGCGGTGTTGGCGTCCACGGTGTCCAGCCCCGCGTCCTGCAGCGCGTAGGCGGCCACCTTGGCGGCCAGGCCGATGCCGCGGCCCTCGTGCCCGCGCAGGTACACGACCACACCGCCCTCGAGGGCGATCCGCGCCAGGGCCGCGTGCAGCTGCGGGCCGCAGTCGCAGCGCAGCGAGGACAGGGCGTCCCCGGTCAGGCACTCGGAGTGCACCCGGGTGAGCACGGAGCGGCGCCCGGGGGTGTCACCGGGCCCGGCGGGACCCGACGGGCCGGCCGCCGCGACGGCCAGGTGCTCGGCCCCGGTGACGTTGTCGACGTAGGCGTGGACCCGGAACGACCCGGCCGCGGTGGGCAGGTCGGCGGAGGCGACGTGCCGCACCCGCGGGCGCACGTCCGGTCCCGAGGGCGCCCCGACGGGGGCCCCCGGCGCGGTCACGCCGCGGCCCTCCCGCTCACGGCGCCAGGCCACCAGGTCGGCGATGGACAGCACCAGCAGCCCCTCACGGGCACCGAGCTCCAGCAGCTGGGGCAGCCGCAGGAGCTCCCCCCCGTCGTCGACCAGCTCGCAGATCATGCCGACCGGGGCCAGACCGGCGGCCCGGCAGAGGTCGACGGCGGCCTCGGTGTGGCCGTTGCGCTCCAGCACGCCACCGGGCCGGGCCCGCAGCGGGAGCACGTGCCCGGGCCGCACCAGGTCGGCGGGGACCGTGGCGGGGTCGGCGAGCAGCTGCAGGGTGCGTGAGCGGTCGGAGGCGGAGATGCCGGTGGTGACGCCGGTGCGGGCGTCCACGCTGACCGTGTACGCGGTACGCAGCGGGTCCTGCCCCTCGCCCACCATCAGGGGCAGCTGCAGGGCGTCGGCGTGCTCGGCCGGCATGGGCGCGCAGATGTAGCCGGAGGAGTGCCGGACGGTCCAGCCGACCCAGTGCGGGGTGGCCGCGGCCGCGGCCATGATGACGTCGCCCTCGTTCTCGCGGTCCTCGTCGTCCACCACGATGACGGGTCGCCCGAGCCTGATCTGCTCGACGGCGGCGTCCACGTCGGCCAGGCGTACCCGGTCGGGGCTCATCGGGCGCCGCCGTGGGCCAGCTGCGCCTCGACGTACTTGGCCAGGACGTCCACCTCGAGGTTGACGAGGTCACCGACGGCCCGCCGTCCCAGGGTCGTGGCCTCCAGGGTGGTCGGGATGAGCGACACCTCGAAGGCGTCGGGCAGCAGCGTGGACACCGTCAGCGACGTCCCGTCCACCGCCACGGAGCCCTTCTCGACCACGTAGCGGCGCAGGTCCTCCGGCAGGGACACCCGCACCACCTCCCAGCGGTCCCCCGGCTCGCGGGCCAGCACCTCGCCGACCCCGTCGACGTGACCCTGCACGACGTGGCCGCCGAAGCGCCCGTCCGCCCGCATCGCCCGCTCCAGGTTGACCGGCTCGCCCGGGGCCAGCGCCGCCAGCGAGCTGCGTCGCAGCGTCTCGGCCATGACGTCCACGACGAACTCGTCGCCCGTCACGGCGGTGACGGTCAGGCAGACGCCGTTGACGGAGATGGAGGCCCCGAGCACGGCGTCGGAGGTGACCAGCGGTCCGCGTACGGCCAGCCGGGCGGAGTCGGCGCCGTGCTCGAGCGCGACGACCTCGCCGAGCTCCTCGACGATCCCTGTGAACATCAGACGGGCTCCTTCTCGGGGGTGCTGACCAGGACGACGTCCTCGCCCAGGCGGGCGACGTCGGACAGGCGGAAGCGGAGGGTGTCCTCGACGGTGCCGACGCCCACGTCGCCCACGGCGGGCGCGCCCGCACCCAGGACGGCGGGCGCGACGTAGGAGACGAGCTCGTCGACCGTGCCGCTGCGCAGGAACGCGGCCGCCACGGTGGGCCCGCCCTCGACCCAGACGTGGCGGACCTCACGGGCGGCCAGGTCGGCCAGCGCCGCCGTCACGTCCCGGGTGCGCAGGTGCGCCGTGGGGGCGGCGTCGTCCAGCACCCGGGCCCCGGGGGGCAGGTCCCGCTCGCCCAGCACCACCCGCAGCGGCTGGTGGCGGTCCAGCACCACGGTGCCGTCGGCGTCCGTGCGCCGGGTGGTGAGCCACGGGTCGTCGATGAGGGCGGTGCCGGTGCCGACCAGGACGGCGTCGGCCGACGCGCGGCGGGTGTGGACGTCGGCCCGGGCGGCGCGACCGGTCAGCCAGCGGCTGGTGCCGTCGACGGCGGCCACGCGACCGTCCAGGGTGGCGGCCCACTTGAGGGTGACGAACGGGCGCCCCCGGGTGACCGCATGGCTCCAGTACCGGTTGAGCGCGGTGGACTCCTGCGCGAGCACACCGGTGACGACCTGGACCCCGCCCGCCCGCAGCACCGCGGTCCCACCGGCGGCGACGGGGTTCGGGTCCTGGGCCCCGACGACGACCCGGCGCACCCCCGCCTCGAGCAGGGCGCGCGCGCACGGCGGCGTGCGCCCGGTGTGCGAGCAGGGCTCCAGGGTGACGACCGCGGTCGCCGAGGACAGGTCCGCCCCGGCGGCGCGGGCCGCGGTCAGCGCCTCCGCCTCGGCGTGCGGTGCGCCGGCCCCGGAGTGGTGGCCCTCGGCCAGGACCGTGCCGTCGGGTCCCAGCAGGACGCAGCCGACCCGGGGGTTGGGCCCGTGGGCGCTGCCCCGCGCGGCCAGGTCGAGGGCACGCAGCATCGCGTCGGTCTCCCGAGGCGTGGACCCGTAGGGCCCTGCGGCGGTGTCCACCCGGTCTGCGCTCCTTCGTCAGGGCGCTCCGGGGGGTCGGGTACAAGGGGTACCCAGGCACCGGCAGCGGGCGGGTGCCCGTGCCGTCGCGTGCGCCTCTCATCCGGACTCTCACCGTCGGTCCTGGATTTTCACCAGGTCAACCGGCCGCTGGCTGCGGTCGGGTCGCGGACTGTCACCGCCGGTTCGGATTTTCACCGACCCCGGAGCACGCGTTGCTCTCGTCCTAACAGCATGGCACGCCGTGGTGTTCCGCCCGCACCCGCGGGCGCGCGTCACCCGTGCCACCGCGGGCCCACCGGTCTCGGCGGGCCCGCGGACGGTTCGCAGGTCGGGGTCGCCGGCCCCGGCTAGGTCGCCAAGGACTTGCGCCGGGAGATCGCGTCGACGCTGGCCGCGAGCAGCAGGACCAGGCCGGTGACGACGAACTGGATGCCGGCCTGGCTGGTGACCAGGGGCAGACCGTTGGCGATGACGGCGATGACCAGGCCACCGAGGATCGCGTTGTGCACCTTGCCCCGCCCGCCGAACAGCGAGACGCCGCCGATGACGGCCGCCCCGACGGCGAACAGCAGGGTCTGGGCGCCACCGGTGGTGGGCGAGATGCTGTTGTCCCGCGAGGCCAGCAGGATGCCCGCCACGGCGGCCATGGACGAGCCGATCATGAAGCAGGTGATCCGGACCCGGGCCACGTTGATGCCGGCGCGGCGGGCGGCCTCGGCGTTGCCGCCGACCGCGTAGACGTGCCGCCCGAACGTCGTCCGGGTGAGCAGGAAGCTGAGCCCGACCAGGAAGACGACCGCGATCGGCACCACCACCGGCACGCCCGAGAGCGAGACCGGCGCGTTGGGCCGGGCACGCTCCAGGTTGAGCACGTACACCGCGAGGCCCAGCAGGACGGCCAGGCCGACGGCCCCGGCCCAGAACAGGGTCTGGTTGCCCGGGTCGAGCCCGGCCCGGCGACGCCGGGCCTGGTTGAGCAGCCCCGAGGCGACGAAGCCGCCGACGACCGCGGCCCAGAACACCCAGCCGCCCCACTCGGGCAGGTTGCTGTTCATGATCCGCAGGATGGCGGGGTCACGCACCGGGATGGTCCCGCCGGTCCCGATGACCAGCAGCATGACGCCTTGCAGACCGAGGAACGCCGCCAGCGTGACGACGAACGACGGGATCCCCAGCAGGGCGACGAGCAGGCCGATCAGCAGGCCGATGAACGCACCGGTGACCACGCAGAGCACGATCGCCACGTACCACTCGACGCCCCAGCTGCTCAGGGCCACGCCCAGCACGGCCGCCGAGGTGCCGGCGGTGTAGCCGGCGCTCAGGTCGATCTCGCCCAGCAGCAGCACGAACACCAGGCCCATCGCGATGAAGATGACCGCGGCGGACTGGTTGAGCAGGTTGGCGAAGTTGGCCGAGGTGTTGAAGACGCCGGGTCGCAGCGCGGTGAACAGCACGACGAGCACGACCACGCCGAGCACGGAGCTCAGCGAGCCGATGTCGCCGGACTTGACCTTGGCCACGTAGTCCTGGACGGCCTGCGACAGCGAGCCGCGGGGCTCCTCGTGGTCCACCGGGGCCGGGGCGGCCCCGGTCGCGTTGGCGGCGGTCATGCGACGGCCCCGCTCTCCTCGGCCGTGAGGCCGATGTTGCCGCTGCGTCCGCTGGTGATCAGCTCGACGATCTGGCTGGTGCTGGACTCCGAGGCCTTGACCTGGGCGGCGGTGCGACCCAGGTACAGGGCGACGACCCGGTCGGCCACCCGGATGACGTCGTTCATGTTGTGGCTGATGAGGATGACGGCCAGGCCGCGGTCGGCCAGCCGGCGCACCAGCTGCAGGACCTGCTCGGTCTGGGCCACGCCGAGGGCGGCGGTGGGCTCGTCGAGGATGACGACCTTGCTGTTCCAGAGCACGGCGCGGGCGATGGCCACGGTCTGGCGCTGGCCGCCGGACAGCGCGGACACCGGGGCACGCACGGACTTCAGCGTCCGCACCGACAGCCCCTTGAGGGTCTCGGTGGCCGAGCGCTCCATCGCGATCTCGTCGAGGACGCCGCCGGAGGTGGACTCGCGACCCAGGTACATGTTGGCCACGACGTCGAGGTTGTCGCACAGCGCCAGGTCCTGGTAGACGACCTCGATGCCGAGCGCGTTGGCCTGCTTCGGCGACTCCACGTGCACGGGGCGACCCTCGAACAGGTACTCCCCCGCGTCGAACGCGTGGATGCCGGCCACGGACTTCACCAGCGTCGACTTGCCGGCGCCGTTGTCACCGACCAGGGCGGTCACCTCACCGGGGTAGGCCTCGAAGTCGACGCCCTTGAGCACGTGGACGGCACCGAAGTGCTTGTCCACCTTCTTCAGCTGCAGCACGGGCTGCGGTTCTGCCATGTCTGTTCCTCTCCGCCACGGGTTCTCGGCGGTCCGGCGGGACGGGGACGATCGGGTCGCGGGACGGTGACGGGGGCCGTGGCCAGGCCACGACCCCCGTCACCGGTGCGTCGCGACTACTCGACGCCGACCTCGTCGCACGCCGCCTGGAGCTCCGGCGTGGTGCAGAGGTTCTCGGCGGTCGTGTACTCGTCCGCGACGACGTCCTGGACGTTGTCGCGGAAGATCGCCACGGGCTCCAGGAGCAGCGACGGGGTGCCGTCGACGTCCTGGTCGGCGAGCCCGTCGGCCGTGGCCGTGTCACCGGCGATGACGGCGATGGCCAGCTCGGCAGCCGCCTCCGCCTCGGCGCGGACGGCCTTGTAGACCGTCATGCACTGGGTGCCCAGCAGCACCCGCTGCAGGCCCTCGTCGGTGGCGTCCTGCCCCGTCACGGGGATGGTGCCCGCCGTGCCGTTGCGCTCGAGCACGGAGATGACCGCGCCGCCGAGCCCGTCGTTGGCCGCGGCCACACCGACGTACCCGCCGCCGGTGTTGGTGTCGATCTGCTCGAAGATGGTGCCGGCCTGGGTGTTGTCCCAGTCGGGCACGGCCTGGTCGTCGACGATGCCGTAGCCGGCGGCCTCGATGGCGGCCTGGTAGCCCTCCTTGAACAGGGTGGCGTTGTTGTCGGTCGGGGAGCCGTTGAGCAGGACGACGTCGCCCTCGGTGGTGCCGGCGTCCTGCAGGCAGGTCACCAGGCCCTCGCCGATGGTCGTGCCGACGGCCACGTTGTCGAAGGACACGTAGTAGTCGGCGCCGCCGCCCACGGTCAGGCGGTCGTAGTCGATGACGGGGATGCCCGCGGCGGCGGCGTCGGAGATGACGGCCGTCCCGGTCTCGGAGTCGAGGTTGACGATGATCAGGGCGTCCACCCCGGCATTGATCATGCCGTCGGCGATGGTCTGGAAGGCGGCGGTGTCGCCGTTGGCGTTCTGGATGTCGGCCTCCACGCCGGCGGCCTCGAAGGCCTCCTGCAGGAACGGCCGGTCGGCGGTCTCCCACCGGGCGGAGCTGGCGGTGTCGGGGAGGATGACCCCGACCCGACCACCCTCGGCGCTGCCACCGGCAGCGGCGTCGTCGCCGGCCTCGTCGGTGGGCGCCTCCGAGCCGGTGTCACCGGCGCCGGCGTCGGCGTCGTCGGCCGTACCGGAGTCGCCGCACGCGGCGACGGCGAGTGCGAGCACCACGCCGGTCGCTGCCACGACAGCACGATTTGTTCTCATGGGTGAAGCCTCCTGGATGCGACAGTGCACCTCTGGGTCGTCGCTGCAGGGAAGCAGACGGCAGCCCTCGGGGCCCCTACGGGGTGGACCGACGGTAGGCCCGGGAACCGGCCGTGACCAGCACTTCCTGGTCACGGTTCGGACACACAACTAATTGGTTCCCGGGCGTACCGCTGCGTAGTCGCGGGGCCTCCGACGGCCCCGGGCATCAGCCGCGAACCAGGCTCCTCAGGACGTACGGGAGGATCCCGCCGTTGCGGTAGTAGTCGGCCTCCCCGGGCGTGTCGATCCGGACGTCGGCGTCGAAGCCGACCTCCTCGCCGGAGGTGCGGGTCGCCACCACCCGCACCGTGCGGGGCGTGGTGCCGTCGTTCAGGGCCGTCACGCCCGTCACCGCGAACGTCTCGGTGCCGTCGAGGCCGAGCGAGGACGCGGACTCCCCCGCCGGGAACTGCAGCGGCAGGACGCCCATCCCGATGAGGTTCGAGCGGTGGATCCGCTCGAAGCTCTCGGCCACGACGACCTTGACGCCCAGCAGCGCGGTGCCCTTGGCGGCCCAGTCCCGGCTCGACCCGGAGCCGTACTCCTTGCCGGCCAGCACGACCAGCGGGGTGCCGGCCGCCGCGTAGTGCTGCGCGGCGTCGTAGATGAACGCCTGCTCGCCGCCGGCGGTGAAGTCGCGGGTGTAGCCGCCGCTCACCCCGTCCAGCAGCAGGTTGCGCAGCCGGATGTTGGCGAACGTGCCGCGGATCATGACCTCGTGGTTGCCGCGCCGGGAGCCGAAGGAGTTGTAGTCGGTGCGCTGCACGCCGTGGGCGTCCAGGTAGGCCGCGGCCGGGGTGCCCGGCTTGATGGCGCCGGCGGGGCTGATGTGGTCGGTGGTGACGGAGTCGCCCAGCACGGCGAGCACCCGGGCGCCGGTGACGTCGGCGACCGGGGAGGTCTCCATCGTCATCCCGTCGAAGTACGGGGGCTTGCGGACGTAGGTCGACTCCGGGTCCCAGGCGAACCGGTCGCCGCTGGGTGTGGGCAGGGACTGCCAGCGCTCGTCCCCGGCGAACACGTCGGTGTACCCGGCGGTGAACATGCCCTCGGTGATGGTGGAGTCGATGACCTGCTGGATCTCCTCCGCGCTCGGCCACACGTCGGCGAGCATGACGTCGCCGCCGTCGGGGTCGGTGCCCAGGGGCTGGCTGTCGAAGTCGAAGTCCATGGTCCCGACGAGGGCGTAGGCCACCACCAGCGGCGGGCTGGCCAGGTAGTTCATCTTGACGTCGGGGTTGATCCGGCCCTCGAAGTTGCGGTTGCCGGACAGCACGCTGGTCACGGCCAGGTCGTTGGCCTGGACGGCCTCGCTCACCTCGACCGGCAGCGGCCCGGAGTTGCCGATGCACGTCGTGCAGCCGTAGCCGACGAGGTTGAAGCCCAGCTTGTCCAGGTACGGGGTCAGGCCGGCCTTGTCGTAGTAGTCCATGACGACCTTGCTGCCCGGGGCGAGCGACGTCTTGACCCACGGCCGGCTGGACAGGCCGCGCTCCACGGCCTTCTTGGCCAGCAGGGCCGCGGCGATCATGACGGACGGGTTGGACGTGTTCGTGCACGAGGTGATGGCGGCGATGACGACGGCGCCGTGGTCGATCTCGGTGGTGGTGCCGTCGGCCATGGTCACGGCCGTGACCCGGCTCGGCCGGTGCTGGGCCGGGACCGACCCCACGCCCGCGCCCGGGGCGGGCTCGTCGTCGGCGGCGCCGGGGCTCACGGCGGGCGCGTCCGAGGCCGGGAAGCTCTCGGCGGAGGACTGGTCGGTCATCGTGGTGACCCCGCCGTCGGCGGTGCCGTCGGTCCCGGCGTAGTCGGGCAGCACGGCCAGGAACTTCTCGCGCGCCTCGGACAGGGCGATCCGGTCCTGCGGGCGCTTGGGCCCGGCGATGCTCGGCACGACCTCCGAGAGGTCCATCTCGAGGTACTCGCTGAAGCGCGGCTCGACGTAGTCGGCCGCACCCGGGTCGTGCCACATGCCCTGGGCCCGGGCGTAGGCCTCGACCAGGGCGACCTGCTCCTCGCTGCGGCCGGTCAGGCGCAGGTACTCCGTGGTGACGGAGTCGATCGGGAAGATCGCGCAGGTGGAGCCGAACTCCGGGCTCATGTTGCCGATGGTGGCGCGGTTGGCGAGCGGGACGGCCGACACCGCGTCGCCGTAGAACTCGACGAACTTGCCGACGACGCCGTGCTGGCGCAGCCGCTCGGTGATCGTGAGCACGACGTCGGTGGCGGTGACCCCCACGGGGATCTGGCCGCTCAGCTTGAAGCCCACCACGCGCGGGATGAGCATCGACACGGGCTGGCCGAGCATGGCCGCCTCGGCCTCGATGCCGCCGACGCCCCAGCCGAGCACGCCGATGCCGTTGATCATGGTGGTGTGCGAGTCGGTGCCGACCAGGGTGTCCGGGTAGGCGACGGTGCGTCCGTCCACCTCGCGGGTCATCACGCCACGGGCCAGCCGCTCGAGGTTGACCTGGTGCACGATGCCCACGCCCGGGGGGACCACGACGAAGTCGCTGAACGCGCTCTGGCCCCAGCGCAGGAACTGGTACCGCTCCCGGTTGCGGTCGTACTCGATCGCCATGTTGAGCTCGAGCGAGTCCGCCTGGCCGAAGGAGTCGACGATGACCGAGTGGTCGATGACCAGCTCGGCGGGGGCCAGCGGGTTGATCCGGCCGGGGTCCCCACCCAGGTCGACCACGGCCTCACGCATGGTGGCCAGGTCGACGATGCACGGCACCCCGGTGAAGTCCTGCATGACCACGCGCGCGGGGCTGAACTGGATCTCGACGTCCGGGTCGGCGTCGGCCTGCCAGGCGCCCAGCGCCCGCACGGCGTCGGCGGTGACGTTGACGCCGTCCTCGGTGCGCAGCAGGTTCTCCAGCAGCACCTTGAGGCTGAACGGCAGGTCGGCGGAGCCCTCGACGGCGTCGAGCCGGAAGTAGTCGTAGGACCGGCCGCCGACCTCCAGGCTGTCACGGCTGTCGAAGGTGTTGGGGTGCTGTCCTGCGCTCATGGGCGTCCCTCTCGGCGTCGAGTGCGTGCATCGGGTCTGGGCTCCCGGCCCTCCATCCTGCCGCAGTCGCGGCGGGCCGGACAGCCAAAGTCTCTTGACGTCAAGATATCAGGTGGGGCCCTCGGGCGTGTAGAGGGCCACGCACTCCACGTGGTGGGTCATCGGGAACGCGTCGAGCGCCTCCAGCCGGCGCAACCGGTAGCCGTGCCCGGCCAGCAGCGCGGTGTCCCGACCGAGGGACGCCGGGTCGCAGGCGACCAGGACGACCGCACGGGGCCCGCGGGCGACCACCTGGTCGACGACTGCGGAACGGGCGCCGACGCGCGGCGGGTCCAGCACGACGACGTCGGCGCGGGCCGGCACGTCGGGTCCGCGCAGCGCGCGCTCGACCCGGTCGGCGACGACGCGGACCTGCGGTCGGTCGTGGACGTTGCGGCGCATGTCGGCCACCGCCCCCCGGTCGGACTCCACCGCGACCAGCTCGCCGCGGTCCCCCAGGTCGTGGGCCAGGGCGAGGGTGAACAGCCCCGCCCCGGCGTACAGGTCCAGGACGGTGTCACCCGGTCGGACGCCCGCCCACCGCCGGACCAGGGCGACGAACGTCTCGGCCGCCGCGGGGTGGACCTGCCAGAACCCGTCGACACCCACCCGCAGGCGCCCGGCCCCGGCGACGTCGTGCCGGACCCAGGTCCGGCCGGCCACCCGGACCCCGCGGTCGGAGGGCCCGCCCACCAGGCCGAGGGTGTCCACGCGGGGCAGGCGCACCCGCTGTGGTCCGTGCTCGGCCCGGACCACGCTGCCGTCGTCGCCGGACGACACCGACACCGAGGAGACCCCCGGCCAGGGCAGCCGGGTGACCCCGGTGGCGTCGACCTCGTCGGTCACCAACGGGCAGCGCTCGACCGGCAGCACGTCGTGGCTGCGGTGACGGTGGAAGCCGGGCCGGCCCTGCCGGTCGACGGCGTACCGCACCCGGGTGCGCCAGCCCAGGCCGGTCTCCTCCCCCGGCGCCCGACCGGGTTCGGGCAGGGCCTGCACCACGAGGGGCCCGCCGAGGAGCTGCTCCGGGTCGACACCACCGAGGCGGACGAGCTGCTCGGTCACGACCTGCGCCTTGAGCCGGCGCTGCGCCGGCAGGCTCGCGTGCTGCAGGTCGCAGCCGCCGCACCCGCCCGGACGGGCGTGGGGGCAGGGCGGGACGACCCGGTCCGGCGACGCGTCGAGCACCTCGACGGCCTCGGCCCGCCAGAACCGGTCCCCCTCACCCGCGTCGGTGAGGCGGGCCAGCACCCGCTCGCCGGGCAGGGCGTGCCGGACGAACACCACGCGGCCGTCGGGCACGTCCCCGACCCGGGCGACGACGTGGCCGCCGTGCGCGAACGCCCCCGTCGTCAGCTCGACCAGGTCGTCCCCGCCGGCCCGCGGTGCGGGCTCGGTCGGCTGCTGGGCGCTCACGAGAGCGGCTCCCGGTCGCTGTCGGCGGCCCCGGCTCGCGTGGCCTCCTGCACCAGGGTGCGCTCCCCTGCGGCCCGGGCCGCCAGGTCGCCGTCGGCCAGCGTCGAGGCCAGCTGCCACGGCACGATGACCACCATGACGCCGGGGGTCGCGGCGAGCCGGGCGCGCAACCAGATGTTGGACCGGTTGTGCAGCACCGCCTCCCACCAGTGGGCCACGACGTACTCCGGCAGGAACACGGTGACGGCGTCCCTCGGCCCGCGGGCGCGCAGGGACCTGACGTGGTCCACCAGCGGACGGGTCACCTCGCGGTACGGGGAGTCCAGCACGCGCAGCGGCACCGTGATGCGGCGGCGGGCCCACTCCTGCGTGAGCTCCTGCGCGGCGGCCAGGTCCGAGGCCACCGTCACGGCCTCCAGGGTCGACGGCCGGGTGGCCCGCGCGTAGGCGATGGCCCGGGTGACGGGCCGGTGCAGGCGCGAGACCAGGACGACGGCGTGCACCCGGGCGGGCATGGTCTCGCCCAGGTCGTCGTCGGGCAGGGCCACCTCCACGGCCACCCGGTCGTAGTGGCGGTGGATGCGCTGCATGGCCAGGCCGAGGACGACCATCACCAGGACGGTGGCCCACGCGCCGTTGGGCACCTTGCTGACCAGCAGCACCAGCAGCACCGTGCCGGTGCACGTCGCGGCCACCACCGCCAGGCCCATCCCGGCGCGCGGGCCGCCGCGGGGGCCGCGCCAGCCGGGGCGGGTCCGCAACCACCAGTGCCGGGCCATCGCCACCTGCGCCAGCGTGAACGACGTGAACAGCCCGACCAGGTACAGGTCGAGCAGCGGCCCGACACGCGCCTCCAGGACCAGCAGCACACCCACCGCGCCCAGGGCCAGCACGAGGATGCCGTTGCTGTGGGCCAGCCGGTCGCCGCGCCGGGCCAGCTGGCGCGGCAGGTAGCCGGAGTCGGCCAGGGTGGCCGCCAGCAGCGGGAAGCCGTTGAACGCGCTGTTGGCCGCGGCCAGCAGGACCGCCACCGTCACCACCGCCACCAGGACCGCGCCGACGCTGCCGGGGCCGAACACGGCCTCCGCCAGCTGGGCGATGACCGTCTGCTGGGTGAACGTCTCGCAGGCGCGCGGCAGGCCCTCCAGGTCGCAGGCGTCGCGGGCCACGGTCACCCTGCTGATGACGGCCAGGGACACCACCCCGGCGATCAGGGCGATGGTCATGGCCCCCAGGCCGAACAGGGTCACCGCGGCGTTGCGGCCCTTGGGGCGGCGGAAGGCGGGCACCCCGTTGGCGATGGCGTCGACGCCCGCGAGGGCCGCGCCGCCCCCGGCGAACGCCCGCAGCACGATCAGGGCCAGCGCCAGGTTGGTCAGGTCGGGGTTGGGCACGACCTCGTACCCCGCGCTGGCCGCGACCGGGGCGTCCCCGGCGGCCCAGCGGACCAGGCCGGTCACGACCAGGGCGGCGATGACCAGCACGAAGGCGTACACCGGGAGCATGGCCGACCAGCCGGCCTCGTGGCGCCCGCGCAGGTTGACCACCATGACCAGCAGGACGGCGCCCACGGCCAGGGGGATCCGCGCGGAGTCCAGCCCCGGCAGGACCGAGACGAGGTTGTCGATCGCGGCGGCCGCGCTCACCGCCACCGTCAGCGTGTAGTCCACCAGCAGGGCCGCGGCGGCGACCAGGCCCGCGCGGGGGCCCAGGTTGCGCGAGGCCACCGCGAACGAGCCGCCGCCGCCCGGGTAGGCGCGCACGAGCGGGCCGTAGGAGATGACGACGACCGCCACCACGACGCACACCGCCAGGGCCACCTCGGGGGCCAGGACCAGGGTGGCCACCCCGCCCAGGGCGAGGATGACGAGCAGCTCCTGGGTCGCGTAGGCCACGGAGGAGACCGGGTCCGCGGCGAACACCGGCAGCGCGAGGCGCTTGGGCAGCAGGGTGTCGTCCTCGCGGCTGCTGGGTCGCGCCCGGCCCAGGAGCAGCCGCTTGGGCACGGACAGCAGCGACGTCACGCGCCGATGCTAGGCCCGTGCCCTGGCGTGCGGTGCCGGCGGCGCTACCGTGACGTCGTGCACTTCGTGGTGATGGGATGCGGACGGGTCGGCGCCCGGTTGGCGCACGACGTCGAGGAGCAGGGCCACTCGGTGGCCGTCATCGACTCCAACCCGGACTCGTTCCGGCGGCTGGGGCCGGACTTCTCCGGCCGGACGGTCGCCGGGATCGGCTTCGACCGCGACACGCTGCTGCGGGCCGGGATCGAGGAGGCGTACGCCTTCGCCGCCGTCAGCAGCGGCGACAACTCCAACATCATCTCCGCGCGGGTCGCGCGCGAGACGTACTCCGTCGCCCGGGTGGTCGCGCGCATCTACGACCCGGGCCGCGCCGAGGTGTACCGCCGGCTGGGCATAGCCACCGTCGCGACGGTCCCCTGGACCTCGCGGGAGATGATCGCCGAGCTGCTGCCGACCGACTCCGTCCCGCTGTGGACCGACGAGGGCACGCGGGTGGCGATGGTGGAGCTGTCCCCCCACGCGGGCTGGCTCGGCCGCCCCGTGCGCGAGCTCGAGGAGGCCGCTGACGTGCGGGTGGCGTACCTGACCCGGCTGGGGCACCCGGTCATCCCCCGCACCGACACCGTCCTGCAGGACGGGGACCGCGTCTTCGTGGTCGTCGAGCACTCCCGTCGACGCGCGGCCGTCGACGCGGCCGCCGCCGCGGTGGAGCGCGGCTGATGCGCGTCGTGATCGCCGGGGCGGGCAGCGTGGGCCGGTCCATCGCCCGGGAGCTGATCGGCAACGGTCACCAGGTGCTGCTCATCGACCGGCTGTCCAAGGCCGCACGCATGAAGGACACCCTCGAGCAGGCCGAGTTCCTGTACGCCGACGCCTGCGAGATCGAGACCCTCGACGAGGGCCGTCTGGACACCTGCGACGTGCTGGTGGCCGCGACGGGCGACGACAAGGTCAACCTGGTCGTGTCGCTGCTGGCCAAGACCGAGTACGGCGTCCCCCGTGTCGTGGCCCGGGTCAACAACCCGCGCAACGAGTGGCTCTTCGACGGCGCCTGGGGGGTCGACGTCGCCGTCTCCACGCCACGGCTGATGACGGCCCTGGTCGAGGAGGCCGTCGAGATCGGCGAGATGGTGCGGCTGTTCCAGCTGCAGCAGAGCTCGGCGTCATTGTTCGAGTTCACCGTCCCCGCGGGCTC
This sequence comes from Aquipuribacter aurantiacus, assembly GCF_051216895.1. Classification (NCBI taxonomy): domain Bacteria; kingdom Bacillati; phylum Actinomycetota; class Actinomycetes; order Micrococcales; family Intrasporangiaceae; genus Aquipuribacter; species Aquipuribacter aurantiacus. Next base: position 49,488 of record NZ_JBPKAO010000007.1, on the reverse strand, counting down.
CCCCGTGGCCGGCACGGTGATCCGGTCCATCACGCTGCCGGAGGACACGGTCCTCACGTGCATCGTGCGGGACCACCGGCCCATCGCCCCGTCCCCCGACGACACCGTCGAGGCCGGCGACGAGCTCATGCTGCTCACCACCCCCGACCAGGAGCAGCCGCTCGCGGCCCTGCTGGCGTCCTGGCGCAGCGACGAGGTCACCGGGCGGCGCTAGGCGGGCGGCTCGGTCGTCAGGCCGGCTGCTCGTCCTGGCTGAGGACCTCGTCCTCGTCGGTGATCGGGGTCCGCCCCGCCGCCAGCAGGCCGCCGATGATCAGCACCGACACCCCGAGCAACGGCCAGCCCAGGACGATCTTGGACGCGCCGAGGACGACCACCGACCCCGCCAGGTACAGCGGCAGCTGCACGACGACCCGGATCACGTAGTTGGCCAGCAGGACGCCCGTGAGCTTCTGGAACAGCAGCCGCACGCCACGACGCCGCCGCCAGCCGGTCGCGTCACCGGTCACGGCGCCGAACAGGAACCCGACGACCGGCCAGCCGGTGACCATCGACACACCGAACACGACCGCCAGGGCCGCGTTGTAGAGGATCCCCGGCAGGAAGAAGTCGCTGGCGTTGCCGGTGCGGGTGGCGACCACGGCGGCGATCACCAGGCCCATCACCCCGGACAGGACGTGCACCAGGGTCTGGCGCTGCAGCAGGCGCAGCAGCACGAACACGCCCAGCCCCCCGGCGGCCACGACGATCGAGGTCCGCAGCTCGTCGGTCAGGGCCCAGGACACCACGAAGAGCAGGATCGGGACGGCGGCCTCCAGCGTGCCGCGCCAGCCCCCCAGCGCCTTGAGGAGCTCGGTCCGGACGACCTCCTCGACGGTGGTCGGCGCCGGGGCCCCGTCCTCGTCGTCGGGGCGGGTGGGCTCCACGGTCACGAGCGGAGCGGGAGCAGCTCGTAGGACGGGTTGTAGATCACCCGGGTGCCACCGCTGCAGTGGCTGACGGTGCCGGTCACCTTGAGCTGGCGGCCGGGCTCGATGCCGGCGATGGCGCTGCGGCCGATCCAGCGCAGCCGCACCGTCCCGGAGCCGTCGAACAGCTCCGCCTCCACCGTGCAGGACGTGGCGGCCGGCTCCACGGTGACCGAGCGGAGCGTGCCGCACAGGGTCGCGCGGCACCGGTCCGGCAGCGACGTGACCGGGGTGCCGCCGTGGCGCCCGGAGGTCTCGGCCTGACGCCGGGCGGCCACCTCGTCGTCGCTGCGCGTCAGGGACGACAGCGCGCTCCGCCAGCTGCGATCGCTCATGTGTCGAGACTACGACCGCCGACGGGGTGCTCGTGCACGTGAGGCCGGAGCGTCATCGGTCGCCGTCGGCGGCCCCGCCCGCGTCACCGTCCACGGCCGGCGCCGTCGCCGGCCGGTCCGGGACCGGCTGCCCGGCCTCGGGCCCGGCGAGCCCCGGCTGCGCGGCGGCGGACCGGGTCCCCTCCGTCGGGCCGACGCGACGCGCCGACTCCGGCACCCGCAGCCGCAGCGGCTCGCGGGGGGCCATCGGGTCGGTGCCACGCACCACGACCGTGGTCCGGACCAGGTCCTCCAGGTCGCCGCCGCGGGCGCGGGAGGCCAGCTCCTCGGGCAGGGTGGCCCCCACCGACTGGAGCACCTCGGGTCCGCTGAACACCGCCCGGACGAACCAGCGGGGCCCGTCGACCCCGCAGAAGCGCTGCACCTGGAGCACCTTGCGGCCGTCGGGCAGGGTCGTGGGGACCCGCGCCACCAGCTCGGTGCCGAAGCTGCCCTCGCGTTCCTCCGTCGAGCCACCGCCGGACGCGACGGCGGCCGCGATCTCCGGCCGCACCTCGTCCCAGACCCCGGCGCTGCGGGGGGCGGCGAACGCCGTGAGCTGCACCGAGGAGGCGTCCGCCTGCACGGTCACCGCGGCGACGTTGCCCGAGGTCTTGTCCACGTCGAGCCGGATCTTGAGGTCCTTGCGGGCCGGGAGCCGCAGCGCACCCAGGTCCAGCACGCCCTCGGTGGGGGCCGCGGGGTCCCGGGAGTCCATCGGCCCGGTCTCGGGCGAGACGACCTGCTCGGCGGTCGCCGGGTCCGGCTCGCTGGGGTCGGGGCGGGTCCTGCCGCTCCAGAAGGGGCTCACTGGTGTCCTCCGTTGTCTGCGCCCGACGCGGGGTGGGTCGGGGCGCTCGTGTCCGTACGTCGGTCGGTACCGGTCGGGCCGGTCGCACGCGTGGCCACCACGGCCCCGGTCCCGGTGGAGCCGAAGCCGTGCTCGCCGCGGTCCGAGCCGGGCAGCCGGTCCACCTCCACCAGGTGCACCGTGGGCAGCGCCAGCACGACGAGCTGCGCCACGCGGTCCCCGGCCAGCAGCGTCACCGGCGTCGAGGTGTCGGTATTGAGCAGGGTCACCCGGATCTCGCCGCGGTAGCCGGCGTCCACCGTGCCGGGGGCGTTGAGCACCGTGACACCGTGACGGGCGGCCAGCCCGGACCGCGGCAGCACGAACGCCGCGGTGCCGGCGGGCAGGGCGACCGCCACCCCGGTCCCGACGGTGCGTCGCTCCCCGGGCGGCAGGGTGACCTCCTCGGTCGTCGTGAGGTCCAGCCCGGCGTCACCGGGGCGGGCGTGGGCCGGCCGGGGCACCCCGTCGGCGCGGCGCAGCAGGACGTGCACGTCCTCGCCGTCAGCCATGCGGCGGTCCGGCCACGGGTTCGTCCTGCTGCAGGTGCACCCGACGACTCTAGCCACGGCCGTGGCAGGCTGTTCCCGTGCGCACCGTCTATGTCGAACGACTGTGGCCCGCGGCCTGGGTCTGGGCCGGTGGTGTCCTCGTGGCCGCCACGCTGGGAGTCGTGTTCGTCCCGGCCACCAGCATCCCGACCGCGGTGGTGGTGGGTCTGCTGGCCCTGGTCGGCATGTTCCTGCTGCTGCGGTACTGGAGCCCGGTGCTGAAGGTCGTGGAGCCCGGGGAGGGCGCCGGCCTGTGGCTGCAGGCCGGCCAGGCGAGGATCCCGGCGGTGGCGCTCGGCGCCGCCGTGGCGCTGGACGCCGAGCAGATGCGCTCGGCCCTGGGCCCGGACCTGGACGCCCGCTCGCACCGCTGCATCCGGGGGTGGGTCGCGACCGGGGTCCGCCTGCCGGTGACCGACGTGCGCGACCCGGTGCCGTACTGGCTGGTCAGCAGCCGGGACCCCGCCGCGCTGGCCGCAGCCCTCGCGTCGGAGCCGGTCCCCCACGACGGCTGAGCGCCGGGACGTCGCGGTCGGTGCCGGCAGGCCGTCCCGGCACGTGCGGCGTGCGGTCGCACCCGCAGGCGCGACCGCACGTCACCGTCCGGGGTGTGCGCTCAGGCGCACTCGGAGCAGATGGGCAAGCCGTCCTTCTCGCCCGCGAGCTGGCTCCGGTGGTGGACCAGGAAGCAGGAGCCGCAGGTGAACTCGTCCTGCTGCGCCGGGAGGACCTGCACGGACAGGTCCTCGTTGGACAGGTCGGCACCGGGGAGCTCGAAGCCCTCCGCCGCATCGGTCTCGTCCTCGTCGACCTGTCCGGTCTTGGCATCGCCGCGACGAGCCTTGAGCTCCTCGATCGAGTCCTCGGAGTCCTCTTCGGTCTTGCGCGGTGCGTCGTAGTCGGTCGCCACTGGCGTCGTCACTCCACGTCTGGAAGTCGTCTGCCCCATCGGTCCCGTTGGGGCTGTCACGCCAACGCTCGCGGGCCGCGTTTGATGCCCGGAACGGTGGTGCGGCGCGGATTGTGCCCTACCTTGCCGTCGAGCACCACGTCGGGGTCACCCGCTGGACGTCCCGCAGCCGTCCCGCGGCGTCGTCCCTCAGTAGCCGGACGCCGTCACGGCGGCGCGCAGCGCGGCCGCGACGCCCGGCGCCGCGGCGACCAGCAGGTCGGCACCCGGGCGTCGGTCGTCACGTGCGGTCACCACGGCGCCGGCCTCGGCGGCGACCAGGGCGCCCGCCGCGTGGTCCCAGGGGTTGAGCCCGCGCTCGACGTGGGCGTCGAGGCGACCCGCGCCCACCATGCACAGGTCGACCGCGGCCGAGCCGATCCTCCGCACGTCCCGGACCTGCGGCAGCAGCCGGGCGACCGCGCGGGCCTGCTCGGCCCGGACCGCCGCGTCGTAGGCGAACCCGGTGCTCAGCAGGCAGGCGTCGAGGCTGGCGCAGGCGGAGGCCTGCAGCGCCGTGCCGTCGAGGTCGGCCCCGCCGCCGGCCGAGGCCGAGTACATCTGGTCCCGCTCGACGTCGTAGACGGCCCCGGCGAGCACCTGCCAGTGCTCCGGGTCGGGCGGGCCGGACACGACGGCCACGCTGACCGACCAGGTGCCGGTGTCGTAGAGGAAGTTGACGGTGCCGTCGAGCGGGTCGACCACCCAGGTGAGACCGCTCCGACCCGCCTCGCCCCCCTCCTCCTCGCCCAGGACGCCGTCGTCGGGGCGCGCCAGGGCCAGCAGGCGGCGCAGCTCGCGTTCCGAGGCCAGGTCGGCCGCGGTGACCACGTCGGTCCCGCTGGACTTGGTGCGGGCGACGGTGACGACGCCCCGGCGGTGCTCGCGCAGCACGGCCCCGGCCGCGCGGGCCAGGTCGCGGGCCAGGGCCCGCAGGTCCTCCGACGACGGGTGCTGCTCAGCCGCCGGCGACGCGGTCACCGGCCACCTCCGGCTGCTGCCAGTCGTCGCCGCACGCCGCCGGCTTGTCGGGCGTGCGCTGGTTGACGCAGCAGCCGACCGGGCAGACGGAGTGGCTGGGACCCCAGGGCCCCACGGCGGGCTGGGCGGGGGTCCCGCCGCGCGCCACCTCGGCCCGTTCCACCATGAGGTCGACCAGCTGGCCGACGAACTGCGGGGCGACCCCGACGGTCGCCGCCCGCTGGAAGGGCAGGTCGATCTCGGCCGCGGTCTCCTCGGCCTCGGTGTCGATGTCGAACTTCACCTCCATGTGGTCGGAGACGAACCCGACCGGGGACACCACGACCGCGGGCACCCCGGCGGCCTTGAGCGCCCGCAGGTGGTCGTTGACGTCGGGCTCGAGCCACGGCTGGGTGGGCGGTCCGGAGCGGGAGCAGTAGACGAGGTCCCACTGCGGCGTGGTGCCCAGCTCCTGGCCCGCCGCCGCGGCCACGGCCGCGCAGGTCTCGCGGTGCTGGGCGCTGTAGGCGCCGCCCTGCGGGCCGGACGCAGCCTCCATCACGTCGGGGACGGAGTGCGTGACGAACACCAGCCGGGCCTCGTCGCGCAGCTCCGGTGCCAGCCGACGGAAGGCGGCCACGACGCCGTCGGTGTTGGCCCCCACGAACCCCGGGGTGTTGAAGTAGTGGCGGACCTTGTCCACCGCGACCTGACGGCCCTCCTGCGCGAGCGCGATGACCGACGCGGCGACGTCCTCGCGGTACTGGCGGCAGCCGGAGTACGAGGAGTACGCCGAGGTGATGACGGCGAGCACCCGGCGGGCGCCGGCCTCGTGCGCCTCGCGCAGGGTGTCGGTCAGGTAGGGCGCCCAGTTGCGGTTGCCCCAGTACAGCGGCAGGTCGAGCCCGCGGGAGTCCAGGTCGGCCCGCAGGGCGTCCAGCAGGGCCCGGTTCTGGTCGTTGATGGGGCTCTTCCCGCCGAAGTGCAGGTAGTGCTCGGCGACGTCGGTGAGCCGCTCGCGGGGGATGCCGCGCCCGCGGGTCACGTTCTCCAGGAACGGCATCACGTCGTCGGGGCCCTCGGGACCACCGAAGGACAGCAGGAGCAGGGCGTCGTAGGGCCTGAGGTCGGCATCGGTCACACGCCCATCCTCCCCTGCGACCGCGGGGGTCGGCACGCCGGGCGTCGCAGACACACGGCCCGGCCTGCGCGACCGAGGTGCCCGGCGATGGCACAGTGCTGGGACGGATGCCCCTGCGACTGCAGGTCGCCGGCGTCGGGACGGAGGACCACGGATGGACACCCTGCGACTGGTGGAGGTCACCGCCGAGGGAGACCTCGTGCTGATGACGGGCGACGGTCGCCGGTTCTCGCTGTCGGTGGACGAGCAGGTGCGGTCGGCGGTGCGCCGCTCCCGCAACGGCACGCACGTCGCACCCACCTCCGACCGGCCGGGCCCGCGCGAGGTGCAGTCCCGGATCCGGGCGGGCGCCGACGCGGAGCAGGTGGCCCTGCAGACGGGCCTGGACGTGGACTACGTGCGTCGCTTCGAGGGGCCGGTGCTGGCCGAGCGGGCCCACGTGGCCGAGCTGGCCCAGGCCACGGCCGTGGACCGCGGCGGCGACCCGACCCTGACCCTGGAACGCGTCGTCCTGGACGTGCTGACGGGCGAGGGCCACGACGTGGACGACATCACCTGGGACTCCCGTCGTAGCGACGGCACCCGCTGGGAGGTCGTCGTGGTCGCCGGGGCCGGCACCACCCGCAGCCAGGCCACCTGGGCCTTCGACACCAGCACCCGCTCCCTGGAGCCGGTGGACGGCGAGGCCGAGCGGCTCACCGGGGTCGAACGACGTCGCCGGCTGAGCGCGGTGCGCGACACGGTCTTCGACGTCGAGCGACCCGCGGCCACGGCCCCGCGCGGCGGCACGGTCGACCTGCTGGACGCCCTGGCCCGTCAGCGGGGCCGACGCCCCGTCCCCGCCGTGGACACCCCCGCTGGCTCCGGGGCCCCTCACGCCGAGGCCTCCGCCGCCGAGCAGGCGACCGGGTCCGACACCACCGGGTCCGACACCACCGGGTCCGACACCACCGGGTCCGACACCACCGGGTCCGACACCACCGGGTCCGACACCACCGGGTCCGACACCACCGGGTCCGACACCACCGGGTCCGACACCAGCGGGCCGCAGCCCGGGACGGGCGCCCCCGGGACCGGGCGCGGCCACGACGCCACCCAGACGTCGGACGGCCACGACGGCGAGCCGGACCACGACGACGCCCCCGAGCAGCCGGGCGCGCAGCCCGGCGGCCCCGACCAGGAGCAGGCCGGGAGCGCTGCCGCTCCGGTGGTGCAGGTGGGCACGGGGGCCGCCGGAGCGGGCCCCGGCGCCGGCCGCCGTGGCCGCGACGACGAGAACGGCCGCGAGGTCAGCATCGAGCCCGACCTGCTCACCGAGCTCGACCTGGACCGCGACGCGGTCCCGAGCAGCACCCCGGTGGTGCGGGCGACGCCCGTGGCCGCGGGCGAGCGCCGTTCGCGGCGGGCGCGACGCTCCGCCGTCCCCAGCTGGGACGAGATCGTGTTCGGCGCCAAGCGCGAGGACGGCTGAGCGTCCTGCTCGGTGGGGCGGACCGGCTCAGGTCGCCTCGAGCGTGACCGCGAGCTGGGCCTGGGGGTCGATCGGGCACTGGTCCGGGGCCCAGGGCAGCACGTCGGGCGACAGGCTCGCCGCCCGGGCCGCGGACGCGGTCATCCGTCGCATGAAGTGCCGGCGGCAGAGGACCTCGTAGGCGACCTCGGTCTCCTCCACGCCGGGAGCGCTGGTGACGTCTCCCACCACCACCTGCGCGCCGTCCACGACCATCCGCCCGTCCACGGTCCGGGCGTTGTGGGTCCCCCGCGAGCCGCACCAGCACAGCGCGGCCACCTGCAGGGCCTCGACCCGGTCCGCCAGCTCGACCAGGCGCTGGGAGCCGGGGAACAGCTTGGCCCGGAAGTCGCTGGTGATGCCGAAGGTGAACACGTCGACGTCGAGCTCGTCGACCACGCGCGCCAGCTGGTCCACCTGGGCCGGGGTGTAGAACTGCGCCTCGTCGCAGACCAGGTAGTCGGTGCGCCGGCCCGCGAGGCGCTCCTCGACCACGGCCTGCCACAGGTCGTCGCCGTCGTCCACCTCACGGGCCGGACGCTCAAGGCCGAGGCGGCTGGACAGCAGGCCCCGACCGGCCCGGTCACGACGGGTGAACAGCAGGCCGACGAGCCCGCGGGCCGCGCGGGTGTGGTCGACCTGCAGCGCCAACGTCGACTTGCCGGAGTCCATGGTGCCGCAGAAGAACACCAGCTCGGCCATGGACGGCGACGCTACCGGGGTCAGCCGTGCAGCCGGAGCAGGGGGACGGCGGTCTCGTCGTCGGTGAGCGACCCGTGCTGGCCCACCATGGACAGCGCCGCCCGGTCGTCCCGTTCGCTGTCGACGACGGCCAGGTCCCCGCGGGCGGCGACCAGCACCTCGCCCACGCGACGCATGGCGCCGCCGTCGGCGCCCGTCGCGGCGTCCGCGCTCGTCGCCCCGAACCACCCGGCGGCCACGGCCTCGTCGCTGGTGAGCACCCAGGCCCGGTCGCCCAGGACGGCCCGCCAGCGCGACGCCACGTCCTCGGCGCTGCCGTTGCGCACCCGCAGCTGCACCAGACGGGGCTCGCCGGCCGTGGCCAGCACGTCGGTGCGCAGCTGCGGGTGGTCGGCCACGTCGAACACCGCGGCCGGGGGGCAGTCGACCATGCCGTGGTCGGCGGTCAGCAGGACGAGGGCGTCGCGAGGGGCCCGACGGCGCAGCGCCTGCATCGCCTCGTCGACCCGTTCGAGCTCCATCGCCCACTCGTGCGACAGCCAGCCCTTGGCGTGGCCGGTCTTGTCCACGTCCCCCCAGTACACGTTCACCAGGGCGCGCGGGGAGGCCGCCAGCGCGGCGGCCGCGGCCTCGACCCGGGCCTCCAGCGACTCCGCGCGGACGTAGGCCGGTCCCCGCAGGGCCGCCCGGGTGAGCCCGGAGCCCTCGAAGGCCGCCGGACCCACCATCGTCGTCGGCACCCCGGCCGCCGCCACCTGCTCGAAGACCGTGGCGCACGGCTGCCACGCCTCGGGGTCGAGGTCGGCCGGCCACGTCAGGTGGTTGACCACCCGCAGCGTGCCCGGCTCGAACGCGCGGTAGCCGATCACGCCGTGCGCGCCGGGGGCCCGCCCGGTGCCCAGCGTCGTCAGCGCGGTGGCGGTCGTCGACGGCACGGCCGTGCGGAGCTCGGCGGGGACGCCGTCCGGCTGCGAGCCCCCGGCGCGGCGCAGGAACGGGGCATGGCCCCCCCGCTCGGCGAGCAGCCGGGCCCCCAGGCCGTCGACCAGCACCGTGCAGACCCGGTTCTGCTCGCCCAGACCGAGGGAGTCGGTGTAGCCGGGCACCCCGATCGCCCCGGCCACCGACGGCAGCAGCTGGGCCAGCGACCCGGCCGAGTAGTCCGGCAGCGCGGGTCCCCCGGCCCCGCCGACCTGGACGCGCTGACCGGGGTCGGGCGAGGTCACGCCCGCGGCCGGGACGTCGCGGCGGACAGCGTGCGGGCGAAGCGGAGCGCCTCCTCCACCGCGGTGTGCCCCTCGGCCTCGGCGCTGACCCGCAGGGACAGGTCGTCGCCGGTCACGCTGCCGGTGTAGCCGTGGTCGGCCTCGCACTCCGGGTCGGCGCAGCCGGCGGGCTCCAGGTCCACCCGGCTGGCGATGCCCCACGCCACGCCCAGGGTGACCTCGCGCGGCATCCCGCCGGGTCGGTAGCGCTCGGGCCGGTCGATGACGTGGGTGACGACCACGGCCGTCACCCGGTCCAGCGGTACGGCCTCGGTGCTGGCCGCCGCGTAGGTGCGCCCGGCGTCGACCGCGCGCACCGGGTCCGGGTGGGTGGCCGCCGTCGCGGCGTGGCCGTCGGCCTCGCTGTGGTCGTCGGCGTGGGCGACGATCAGGCGGTTGGGGGTGAGGACCAGCACCGTGACGTGCCGTCGGACCTGGTCGCCCTCGTCGAACGTGGTCTCCGGGTGCACGAAGTGGTCGACGCACTCCTCGCCCGCCACGGCCGTGCGGACCACGTCGGCCACCACCGCCGGGTAGTACCCGGCGCGCTCGATGGCGCGGAGCAGCTGCGGGGGGAGCTGGACGTCGTCGGCGCTGCGGGCGCCGGGCCGGGTCTCACGCACGGGACGATCCTGCCACCGGGGAGGCCCGGCCGTGGACGGGTGCCCACAGGCTCGCCCGGGTGGGCCTCACGGCGTGCCCATCAGGGCAGCGCCAGCAGGGCCCGCCGGACGCCGTCCGCGCGGGTCGGTGGCGGCGCCACCCGGGCGGTGGCGTCCAGCACCGCGACGCCGCCGGGGTGCACGTGGACCGGTTGCAGGCGCAGCCGGGCGACCTGGGGCAGGTCCTCGGCGAGTCGCGAGACCCGCGCCACGACGTCCTCGAGCGCGCCCACGTCCACCGCGACCCGGCCGCCGTGCCCGAACAGGCGCGGCGCGGCCTTGACCCCCCGGACCAGGTCGTGGACGTCGGTCGTGGTCAGCGGCGGGATCCGGTGGGCCACGTCGCCCAGCAGGTCGATGGCGTCCCCGGCCAGCCCGAAGGACACGATCGGGCCGAACAACGGGTCCTCGGTGGTGGTCAGCACCGTCGACACCCCGCGCGGCGCCTGCCGCTGCACCAGCAGCATGCCGGCGTCGTCGGCCCCCAGCTCGGCCTGCATCCCCTGGACGTCGGCGCGGAGCTCGTCCTCGTCGTCGATGTTCATCCGGATCCCCCCGGTGTCGAGGCGGTGCCGGAGCCCGGCGGCCTTGAGCACGGCCGGGTAGCCGAGCTCGGCGGCGGCGGCCGCCGCCGCGGCGGGGTCGCGCACCTCACGGCTGTCCCACAGGTCCACGCCGTAGGCGCCCAGCAGGCTCGTCACCTCCGCGCGGGTGAGGTCCCGACCGGCGGGGGCCCCGGCCAGGACGGAGTCCACCAGGGCGCGGGCGGCCCGGGTGTCGACCCCGGCCGGGTCGACCGGCGGACCGGTCTCCCGTCGCCGCCACTGGGCGTAGCGGACCACCGAGGCCAGGGCCCGCACGGCGTCCTCGGGCAGCGGGTAGGCCGGGACCGGGGCGAGGTCACCGGTCGCCGAGCCCACCAGGCGGGGGCCGATGAAGCACGCCACCGTGGTGCGGCCCGACCCGTCGGCCCGCTCCTGCAGCGCCAGCTGGACCTGGTCGGTGTCGGCCTGCAGCGGGGGGATGAAGCTGGCGACCACGGCGTCGACGTCGTCGCGGTCGTAGACCTGCTTCAGCGCCGCGTCGAACTCCGCCGCGTCCGCCTCCGAGCGCACCGACAGGGGCTCCCCCACCACCGTCAGGCCCCAGGAGGCGCAGGCGTCGGCCGCCAGGGCGCTGAGCGCGGGCGAGTTGCCCACCACCGCGACGCGGTCACCCGCCGGCAGCGGCTGGTGCAGCACGATCTGCGCCACGTCGAACAGCTGGTGCAGGTTCTCGGTCCGGATCACCCCGGCCTGGCGGAGCATGGCGTCGAACGCCTCGGGGGGTGCCGCGGACTCGCGCACCTCGTGGCCCGGCGGCACCCCGAAGGCGCTGACCCCGGACTTGACGACGATGGTCGGCTTGACCCGGGCCAGCCGGCGGGCGATGCGCGAGAACTTGCGCGGGTTGCCGACGCTCTCCAGGTACAGCCCCACCACGGACGTCCGCGGGTCGTCCAGCCAGTACTGCATGGCGTCGTTGCCGGACACGTCGGCACGGTTGCCCGCGGACAGGAACGACGACAGGCCCAGGCCCCGTCGCTCCGCGCTGGACAGCACGGCGACGCCCAGGCCGCCGGACTGGCTGAACAGGGCCAGGTGGCCCGCGGACGGCATCGCCGGGGCGACGGAGGCGTTGAGGCTGACCATCGGGTCGGTGTTGATGATCCCGAAGCTGTTGGGGCCGATGACCCGGATGCCGTTGGCGCGCGCGATCCGCACCACCTCGTGCTGCAGGGCCACGCCCTCGGGACCGACCTCGGCGAACCCGCTGGACACGATCACGGCGCCCTTGACGCCCAGGTCGATGCACTGGCCCAGCACCTCCGGCACCGACGCGGCCGGCACCGCGACCAGGGCGAGGTCGACCGGTCCGGGCACCTCGTCGACGGAGGCGTAGGACGGGGCCCCGCCCACCTCGAGGGCCTCGCGGTTGACCACGTGGACCGGGCCCGCGAAGCGCCCCTGGGTGACCGCGTGCAGCATCCGGGCCCCGAAGGACGACGCGTCCCGGCTGGCCCCCACGACGACCACGGAGCGGGCGTTGAGCAGCGCCTGCATGCTGAGCGACTCCGCCCGGTGCTCCCGGGCCGCCATCACCGCGATCGACCGCTCGGTCGGGTCGATGTCGAAGCCGACCTCGATGATGCCGTCGTCCAGGTGGTGGGCGACCTCGTAGCCGGCCTCGCGGAACACGCCCAGCATGCGCTGGTTGGTGGGCAGGACGTCGGCGGTGAAGCGCGACACCCCGTTCTCCAGGGCGGCCGCCGCCAGGTGCTCCAGCAGCACCGACCCGATCCCCCGTCCGCGGTGGGCGTCGGCGATGTTGAAGGCCACCTCCGCCGTGCGGTCCCGGGCCGCGGCCGCCCCCGCGCGCCAGGTGCCCTCGTACCGGCCGATGCCGACGATCTCGTCACGGACCGTGGCCACCAGGGCCACCCGACGGACGTGGTCGACGTGGACGAAACGGCGCATGTCGGCCGCGCTGATGCGGGGCATCGGCGCGAAGAAGCGGAAGTAGATGCTCTCGGGGCTCTGCGCCGCGTGGAAGCGCTCGATCCGGGGTGCGTCGTCGGGGCGGACCGGACGGACGTGCGCCACCCCGCCGTCCCTCAGGACGACGTCCGCCTCCCAGTGCGACGGGTAGGCCGCGACCACGGCTTCGCTCACGACCCCGACGCTACCGGGCCGCCCGCGCGACGCGCCGCCGCACCGGTCGCGGGTCGAGGCGGTGGGCTCCGTCACAATCGGGGGGTGAGCCCCACACGACGACGCCCGGACGACGCGCCCGACGGTTCCGTCGACGGCGGCCACGTCGTCGACATCGACGTCGAGGAGGAGATGCAGGGCGCGTTCCTGGAGTACGCCTACTCGGTCATCTACTCCCGGGCGCTGCCCGACGCCCGCGACGGGCTCAAGCCCGTGCAGCGGCGCATCGTCTACCAGATGGCCGACATGGGGCTGCGGCCGGACCGGGGGCACGTCAAGAGCGCCCGGGTGGTCGGCGAGGTGATGGGCAAGCTCCACCCGCACGGCGACGGGGCGATCTACGACGCCCTGGTCCGGATGGCGCAGCCGTTCACCATGCGGCTGCCGCTGGTCGACGGGCACGGCAACTTCGGCTCCCTGGATGCCGGTCCCGCCGCCGCCCGCTACACCGAGGCGCGCCCCGCCCCCGCCGCCGCCCTGCTCACGGCCGGCCTGGACGAGGACGTCGTCGACACGGTCGACAACTACGACGGGTCGCTGCAGCAGCCCGAGGTGCTGCCGGCCGCCTTCCCCAACCTGCTGGTCAACGGCGCCAGCGGCATCGCGGTGGGGATGGCGACCAACATGCCGCCGCACAACCTGGCCGAGGTCGTGGCCGCCGCCCGGCACCTGGTCCGCCACCCGCAGGCCACCACGGCCGACCTGGGGCGCTTCGTGCCGGGGCCGGACTTCCCCACCGGCGGCATCGTCGTCGGCCTGGACGGCGTCCGTGAGGCCTACGAGACCGGCCGCGGGTCGTTCCGGGTGCGGGGGCGGGTCGAGGTCGAGGCCGTCACCGCGCGCCGCAAGGGCCTGGTCGTCACCGAGCTGCCCTACGGCGTGGGCCCGGAGCGGCTGATCGAGAAGATCAAGGACGCCGTCCAGGCCAAGAAGCTGGACGGCATCTCCGCCCTCACCGACCTGTCCGACCGGACCCGCGGCATGCGGGTCGTGGTCGAGCTGAAGTCCGGGTTCGACCCCGACGCCGTGCTGCACCAGCTGTACCGCCTGACCCCCCTGGAGGAGGCGTTCAGCGTCAACAACGTCGCCCTGGTCGACGGCCAGCCCCGCACCCTGGGCCTGCGCGAGCTGCTCCGGGTCTACGTCGACTTCCGCATCGGCGTGGTTCGCCGCCGGACGGCGCACCGGCTGCAGGTCGCCGAGCGCGACCTGCACCTGGTCGAGGGCCTGCTCGTGGCCGTGCTGGACATCGACGAGGTCATCCAGGTGATCCGGACCAGCGACGACTCCGGCACCGCCCGGGACCGGCTGATGACGGTGTTCGAGCTGTCCCAGGTGCAGGCCGAGCACATCCTCGAGATGCGGCTGCGCCGGCTGACCCGGTTCTCGACCATCGAGCTGGAGGCCCGCCGCGACGAGCTGCGGGAGCGGATCGAGGGCCTGCGGGAGCTGCTGGGCAGCGAGGAGCGGCTGCGCGACCTGGTCGCCGACGAGCTCGACGCCGTGGTGGCCGAGCACGGCACCCCCCGGCGCACCGTCCTGCTGGAGGGCGACCTGCCCGTCCAGCGCGGCCGGGCGGCCGACGTCACGCTGGAGATCGCCGACGAGCCCTGCCGGGTGCTGTGGGGGGCCACCGGACTGCTGGCCCGTACGGCCGACCTGAGCCCGCTGACCCTGCCGCTGACCGCCCGCGACCGCAGCCGCCACGACGTCATGCTCGCCGCGGTGACGACGTCGGCGCGGGCGCACGTCGGGGTGGTGACCAGCACGGGCCGTCTGGTGCGGCTCCCGGTGGTCGACCTGCCCGCACTGCCCTCGACCGCGTCCCCGGTGTCGCTGTCGGGCGGGGTGTCGGTCAGCGAGGCCGCCGGTCTGGCCGCCGGGGAGCGGGTCGTGGGCCTGGTGGACCTGGCGGCCGGTTCCCGGCCGGGGGCCGGGCCCGGCCTGGTCACCGCGCGCGGGGTCGTCAAGCGGGTCGTCCCGGACGCCCCGCCCGGGCGGGAGGAGTGGGAGGTGGTGCGGCTGGTCGACGGTGACGAGGTGGTCGCGGCGTTCGACGTCGCCGACGACGACGAGATCGTCATCGTCACCGACGACGCCAGCCTGCTGCACTTCCCGGCCACGGCCGTCCGGCCGCAGGGCCGCCCCGCAGGCGGGATGGCCGGGATCCGCCTGGCCGCCGGCGCCAGGGTGCTGTTCGCCGGGACGGTGGCGCCCACCGGGGACGACGGGGCGCAGGCGCCGGTGGTGCTCGCGACCGCGGCGGGCGGCGCCGGGCAGCTTCCGGGCAGCCCCGCCTCCTCCGTCAAGGTCACCCCCTTCGAGCTCTACCCGGCCAAGGGCCGAGGCACCGGTGGGGTGCGGGCCCACCGCTTCCTCAAGGGCGAGGACGTGCTGGTCGCGGCCTGGGTGGGGGTCGGTCCCGCGCTGGCCGCCGGAGCCACCGGGGTCCCGGTCGGGATGCCCCCGACCGACACCCGGCGCGACGGCTCGGGCGCCCGGCCGGCGGGCACGGTCGTCGTGCTGGGTGGGGTGCCCCGGTGACCGGGCCCGCGGACGGTCTCGAGGACGGGACCGCGGGACCGAGCCCTGGGCCGCGGGCGGGGCCGACCGGCGCCGAGGACGTGGCCTGCGGGACCGCCTCCCGCGAGGCCGACGAGCCCGTGGAGGCCACCGCCCCGCACGCCGTGGCCTGGGTCGGCGTCGTGGTCCCCGGTGCGTGGCCCCGCGACGACCGCAGCCGGGTGCCGGAGCAGCTGCGGGCCGGCCTGGCCGCCTCGCCCGGGGTCCGGGTCGTCCTGGTGCGGCCCGCCGGCGGCGTCCGCAGCACCACCGGGCTGCTGCTGGCCGGGACGGTCCCCGGTCGGTCCTGGCTGCGGGAGGTGCCGACCGAGCAGACCCCGGCCGCCCTGCAGGCCCTCGCCGACCCCCGGGGCGAGGCCGTCACCCGGCTCGGCACCGCCCGCGACCCAGGTCTGGGTCGGCCGACCGACCGCCCGGCCGTCCTGGTCTGCGTCGACGGGGCCTGCGACCCCTGCTGCGCCCGCTACGGCCCACCGGCCGCCACCGGGCTCCGCTCCCGGTTGTCCACCACCCGCACCACCCTGCTGCGCCGGAGGACCACGTCCCGGGCGGACGTCTGGGAGTCCTCCCACCTGGACGGCGGCCGGTTCGCCCCGACCGCGGCGCTGCTGCCCTCCGGGATGGTGCTGGGCGGCCTCGGCCCCGACCCGGCCGGCCTCGTGGAGGGCGTCGAGGCCCTGCTGGACGGTCGTCCCGTGCTCGACGGCTACCGCGGCCGGTCCACCTACCCCGCGGCGGAGCAGGCCGCCGAGACCGCCGTGCGCCGGCACCTGGCGATGCTGGGCATCAACGCCGGTCCCGACGACGTGCGGGTGGACGGCAGCGAGGCGCTCGACCCCGCCGAGCCGCTCCGTCGCGTGTTCGTCCGGCACAGCGGCGGCCGGACGTTCCGGGTGCTGGTGGAGCGGGTCGAGACCGACCTGCTCCGGCCCGTGACCTGCGGGGCCCCGCCCGGCCCGGTCGTGGTGTTCTCGACCGAGGTGGACTCCGACAACGTCCCCGGGATCTACGTGGGCGTCTGAGCGACCGGGCCCCCAGGAACGGGGCCCCCACCGGACGGAGGCCCTCAGGGGTGGGCCGGCACGTCCAGCACCCAGCTGGTCTCCCGGCCCCGCTCGGCGTAACCCAGGCCGGTGTACAGCTCCAGGGCCCGGGGGTTGTCCACGTCGACCGACAGCCCGGCGCGCTGCAGCCCGGCGGCGGCGTAGGCGCCCATGGCCCGCACCAGCAGCGCCCGGGCCAGGCCCTGGCCCCGCCGCGCGGGGGTCACCCCCAGCAGGTTGGTCCAGCCCTCGGAGAACCCCTGCGGCCCCCAGTCCTGGGGGTACGTCCCGCTGATCAGGTAGCCCACCACCCGGTCCTCGCCGTCGAGGACCGCGAACGACAGGTCCGGCCGGGCGCCGGGACCCTCGACCGCCGCCCGGCGCCAGTCGTCGGGCTCGATCGGCTCGCTGCCCCAGTGACCGGCGAACGCGTCGTTGTGCGCCCGCCGGGTCCGCTCGTGCAGCTCGTCGCCGGCGGTGCCGAGGCCGACCAGGCGGACGTCGTCCGGCAGCGGGCCGTCCGGCAGCGGCGGGGCCACCGGGCGGTCCATGGTGGCCGAGAACCGCCGCGGCTCGAACCCGGCCGAGCGCAGCAGCCGGGGCCGGTCCTCGACGTGGTCCTCGACGTAGGTGCGCAGCAGCCGCGGGACGTCCAGGCCGGCGTCGACGTCGGCGAGCACCTGCCGCCCCCGCAGGACCTGCCAGGCCAGCAGCGACCGACCCACCCCGCGGCGGCGCACGTCGGGGTGCACCCCGCCGAGCAGCAGCACCTGCCGGGTCCGCAGCTGACCGGGCCGGTGCACGGTCTGCGCGTAGCCCCGGACCCGGTCCTCGTCGTCGAGGGCCACCAGGCCGTCGGTGGCCGGGTCCCACCACGGGGTCGCGAACAGCTCCTGGACGTCCTCGAGGGTCTCGCGCTCCTGGGCGTCGTCCGCCTCGTAGCAGGCCAGCATCAGGGCGTGGAGCCCGCCGGCGTCGGCGGCCGTGGGCGGACGGAAGCGCAGCCCGGCGACCGGGGCGGAGACGTGGGCCACGCCCGGATCCTGGCAGGATGCCCACCGGCGGTGCCACGGGTTTGCCCGACCCGCACGGGGTGGCTCGAGCCTCGTCGCGGCCCCCGTCGACCGAACGCCCACGCAGGAGGCCCACCGTGACCGAGCACCACGTCGCCGAACCGGCGTCCCAGGACGTCCACCAGCTCGCCGAGGGCCCGTTCTGGGACGCCCCCCGGCACCGGCTGCTGTGGGTGGACGTCGACGCGGGCCAGGTGCACCAGGGTTCGCTCACCCGCGGGACCGTGCACGCCACGGGCGTCGTCGACGTCGACCGGACCGTGGGTGCCGTGGTGCCCGACGAGCAGGGGCGGCTGCTGGTGGCCGGCACCCGCGCCCTGCACGTGGTGGAGACCGACGGCCGGGTCCGCCCCGGGGTGCACGTGCTGCCCGACGGGGTGCGCAGCCGCCTCAACGACGGGGCCTGCGACCCGGCGGGTCGCTTCGTCGTCGGCAGCATGGCGCTGGACGACCGCACGGGTCAGGAACGGCTGGTCGTGGTGCACGACGCCACCGACCTGCGGGCGCTGGACGAGGACCTGACGCTGTCGAACGGCCTGGCCTGGACCGCGGACGGTCGGCGGCTCTACAGCACCGACACCGACGCGGGCACGATCTACGTCCGCGACTACGACCCGGCCACCGGTACCGCCGGGCCCCGGTCGGTGCACCTGCAGGTCACCGACGGCAGCCCCGACGGCATGTGCCTGGACGCGAACGGAGACCTGTGGGTGGCCGTGTGGGGTGCGGGCGAGGTCCGCTGCTACTCCGCCGCGGACGGGTCGGTGCTGGCCACGGTGGCCGTGGACGCCCCGCACACCTCGAGCGTCGCCTTCGCCGGGCCGGACCTGGACGTCCTGGTGATCACCACCGGCAGCTCCCAGCTGACGCCCGAGCAGGCGCAGGCCCACCCGGACTCCGGGCGCCTCTTCACCGCCCACGTCGGGGTCGCCGGGGCCCCGGTGCCCGGCTGGGACCCGGTGTCGCACCCGGTGCTCGTGCCCGCCGGCCCCCCGGTCTGAGCGGGCGGGCCCCGGACCGCGACCGGGCTCAGGCGTCGATGCGGTCCCGGTCCAGGTGGTCCGAGCGCTCGACGATGAAGTCCTTGCGCGGGGCCACGTCGGAGCCCATGAGCAGCTCGAACACGCGCTCCGCGGCGGCCGCGTCGCTGACCCGGACCCGTCGCAGCGTGCGGCGACCGACGTCCATGGTGGTCTCGGCCAGCTGGTCGGCGTCCATCTCGCCCAGGCCCTTGTAGCGCTGGATCGGCTGCTTGACGGCGCGGTTACGACGCTGGGCGTCCTTGAGGGCCTTGGCCAGCTCGGCGTCGGAGTACGTGTAGACGACCTCCTTCGACGACCCGGACCCGATGTCGATGCGGTGCAGCGGGGGCACCGCCGCGTAGACCCGGCCCGCGTCGACCAGCGGGCGCATGTACCGGAAGAACAGCGTGAGCAGCAGCGTCCGGATGTGGGCCCCGTCCACGTCGGCGTCGGTCATGATCACGATGCGGCCGTAGCGGACGGCGTCCAGGTCGAACGTCCGCCCCGACCCGCCGCCGATCACCTGGATGATCGACGCGCACTCGGCGTTGCGGAGCATGTCCGTCACCGAGGCCTTCTGGACGTTGAGGATCTTGCCGCGGATGGGCAGCAGGGCCTGGAACTCGGAGTTGCGGGCGCTCATCGCCGTGCCGAGGGCGCTGTCGCCCTCGACGATGAACAGCTCGCTGCGCCCGACGTCGCTGCTGCGGCAGTCCTTCAGCTTGGCCGGCAGCGAGCTGGACTCCAGGGCGTTCTTGCGCCGCTGCGTGTCGCGCTGGAGCCGGGCCGCGACCCGGGCCCGCATCTCGCCGACGACCTTCTCCAGCAGGGCGGCGGCCGGGGCCTTGTCCTCGCGCCGGGTCGAGGTCAGCAGACCCGTCAGCTCGGTCTCCACGACCCGGGCGACGATCTGGCGGACCGCGGGGGTGCCCAGCACCTCCTTGGTCTGGCCCTCGAACTGCGGTTCGGGCAGCCGGACGGCGACCACGGCCGTCAGCCCGGCCAGGACGTCGTCCTTCTCGACCCGGTCCGAGCCGTCCTTGGCCGCGATCTTGAGCTTGCGGGCGTTGGCGTGCACCTGCGCGCGCAGCGTCTTGAGCATGGCCTGCTCGAAACCCAGCAGGTGGCTGCCGCCGTGCGGGGTGGCCACCACGTTGACGAAGGAGCGGACGACGGTCTCGTACCCGGTCCCCCACTGCACGGCGACGTCGACCTCGCAGGTCCGCTCGACCTCACGGGACTCCAGGTGCCCGGTCGCGTCCAGCACGGGCACGGTCTCGGTGAAGGTGCCGCTGCCCTGCAGCCGCCAGGTGCCGGCGACGGCCTCCCCGGGGGCGAGGTAGTCCACGAACTCGGCGATCCCGCCGTCGTAGCGGAACTCCTCGTGCACGGCGTCCCCGCCGCGGCGGTCGGTGATCGTCAGGGTGAGACCGGGGACGATGTGCGCGGTCTGCCGCAGCCGCGCGACCAGGTGGTCCCGCTCGAACGTCGCGCCGGCGACGAACACCTGCGCGTCGGGCCAGAACCGGACCCGGGTGCCGCTGACGCCCTTGCGCACCTTCCCCGCCACCCGCAGCCGCGAGTCGTCGGTGAACGCGGTGAACGGCGACCCCGGGGCCGGGGCGTCACCGTCGGTGAACTCCCCCGGCTCACCCCGGCGGAAGCTCATGGCATGGGTGCGGCCGCCGCGGTCCACCTCGACGTCCAGGCGGGCCGACAGGGCGTTGACCACGCTGGCGCCGACCCCGTGCAGCCCGCCGGAGGCCGCGTAGGAGGCCCCGCCGAACTTGCCGCCGGCGTGCAGCTTGGTGAAGACGACCTCGACGCCGCTCAACCCGGTGCGCGGCTCGGTGTCGACCGGGACGCCGCGACCGTCGTCGTGGACCTCGGCCGAGCCGTCCGGGTGCAGCGTGACGTCGACCACGGTCGCGTGACCGGCCAGGGCCTCGTCCACGGAGTTGTCGATGAGCTCCCACAGGCAGTGCATGAGCCCGCGGGTGTCCGTGGAGCCGATGTACATGCCGGGCCGCTTGCGCACGGCCTCCAGGCCTTCCAGCACCGACAGGTGCCTCGCGGTGTAGGAGGAGTCGCCGGCGGCTACGGCGCGTCGTCGGGTCGTGGTGTCGGGCACGTCGTCACGGTACCCACGCCCGGACGCCCACCTCGGCAGCGCTCGCCGGGGGCAGGGGGCCAGTGGGGTGGGACACACCGGTTTCGCGGCGAGCGGAACGAATGTCCGACGGGAACGACTCGGCAACGGGCATGGTTGTACCGGACGACATGAGTGAGAACCCCACAGCACCGACCCCCTCCCCCCGCACCCTCACGGGTGCATCCGAACTGCCCGGAAAGGCGGTATCCGCATCATGACGACTCTGACGGCTCCGGCTCTGAACGCCGCCGACCGCTGCGACCGCTGCGGCGCCCAGGCCTACGTCAAGGCGGTCCTGCCCGGCGGGGGTGAGCTGCTGTTCTGCGGCCACCACGGTCGTGCGTTCGCCCCCACCCTCGAGGCGCAGGGCGCTGACGTCG
Organism: Aquipuribacter aurantiacus; assembly: GCF_051216895.1. Taxonomy (NCBI): domain Bacteria; kingdom Bacillati; phylum Actinomycetota; class Actinomycetes; order Micrococcales; family Intrasporangiaceae; genus Aquipuribacter; species Aquipuribacter aurantiacus. The sequence continues at coordinate 28,553 of NZ_JBPKAO010000007.1, read as the reverse complement.
TCGACGAGACGGTTCGGCTCACCGAGGACGCGACCAACAGCTGACCCGGTACACGTCCTGACGAAGGCACCCCGGCCGCGGCCGGGGTGCCTTCGTCGTCCTGGCCCCTAGGGTCGCCGTATGAGCACCGACGTCCTGACCGGCACGCTGCTGCTGCTGGTGATGCTGGTCGGGCTGGCGGGCATCATCATCCCCGTCCTGCCGGGCCTGGGGCTGATCAACGCCGCCGTGCTGGTGTGGGCGCTGCTGGAGCAGAGCCCCTACGGCTGGGTGGCGCTGGCGGTCTGCCTGCTCCTGTGGGGCACGGCGTTCCTGCTGCAGTACCTCGTCCCCGGCAAGCGCCTGGTCGACGCCGGGGTCCCGACCTGGGTGATCGTGGTGGCGGGCCTCGCGGGCGTGGTGGGGTTCTTCGTCATCCCGGTGCTCGGGCTGCCGCTGTTCTTCGTGGGCACCATCTACCTCGTCCAGTCGCTGCGGGCCAAGCACCTGGGTCGGTCGGTGGCCTCCACCTGGCAGGCCGTCATCGCGGTGGGCATCTCCCAGCTCATCGAGCTGACCGGCGGGATGCTGTGCGTGGCGACCTACGTGATCGCCTGGACCCTCGCGAGCCGCTGAGGCACCGCGCCGGCCGTCGGCCGACCCGGGCTCAGCAGCCGGGACCCAGCTGCACGGTCCCCACGACGTTGCGGGGCCCGGTCAGCACGGCGTCCACGTCGGGGACCAGGACCCGCTCACGGGTCGGGGCCAACCGCAGCGGGCCCTCCGGCAGCTGCCACTCCGCCACCAGACCCTGGTCCCAGCGGTCCAGCAGGAACGCCGAGGTGACACCGGGGTAGTGCTCCTGCACCTGCTCCGCCGGGTCCCCCACCCGCAGACCGGTGACCGTGGCCCCCGCGTCGACCGCCACCGCGCGGACGACGTACGTGCCCTCGCGCGCCCCGCTGCTGGTGGTGAGCCCGGCCAGCAGGTAGGCCAGGCCCGGTACGCCGTCACCCAGCACCAGCCGGCACCGCCCCCGGTCGCCGAGCGCGGCGGCCGTCGGCTGCAGGTCGACCCGCTCGCCCGCCTCCGCCAGCGGCATGCCTACCGACACCTCCCCCCAGCCGTCGGGCCGGAGCACGGGCACGGCGGCCCGGTCCGCCTCGGTGCCCTCGTCGTACGCCCGGCCGCACCGGGCGCCCTCGTCGGTGCGCAGCTGCACGTGGTCGATGGTCCCGTCCCCGGTCAGGTCGACGAACGAGGCCCGACGGCCGGGCGACGGCACGAACGAGGCGACGTCCACCCGCACGGGTGCCGACTGCCACGGCACCGGGTGGGACCGGGAGGCGCGGACGAGGCCCTCGCCGTCCGGCAGGTCGTCGAGCCGGTCCCCCAGGCCCGCTCCCAGGAACGACGGACCCGACCCGGCCCGCGCGTCGACGGTCACCGCCACGACCTCCCCGTCCACCAGCCAGCCCGCCACCCCCGGTCCGGGCCCGGTGTCGGCGAGACCGGGCAGCACCCGCCGGCAGCCGTCGTAGGAACGGGGGGGCAGCGAGAACCCGGCGGCCGCGACCTCGTCGGCCCCCATGCCCAGCCGCAGCCCGTCGACCCCCTCGGCGCGGACCACCAGGTCGTCGCCGGGACCGAGGTCGGGCACCGCCGGCGCCGCCGGGGCCGACGGCGGGGCGAGCGAGGCCTGGGCCCGCGCGACGGCACCCTCGTCCGCCGCGGTCCCCGGCCGGACCAGCACGGCCACCACCGCCAGGGCGGTCACGCAGCCGGCCACGACGAGCAGCCGGGCGGGGCGGGGTCGGGCCACGCCTCAGCGTCGCACGCCCGACCGGACGGGGCAGCCCGGAGCGAGGCGGCACGGGACGGCGGTCTCCCGGACGTCCTGCTGCGTCGGCCCGGGCACCCGGCCTCAACAGGGGTACAGGGGCGCCCCGACCGAGCGGACCACCACGCCCGACACCGTGGGCACACCACCCTCGGCGGGTCGTTCCAGGTCGGGGACCCACTCGGTGCGGCTCTGCAGCTGCAGCTCGACCGTCACCCCGTCCACGACCACCTGGACGACCCCGGACCCCATCATGCTGCCGGTCCGGCCCGACACCTCGGGGAAGCGGGCGCGGACGTCGTCGGCGTCCGCGCCGGCGGGCAGCCCGAACGACGTGGCGAGGTCGGTGTCGTAGACCTGCACCTCGGTGACGACCCCGTCGACCGCGACCGCCCGGGCGACGCCCGTCAGGCCCTCGCCCCCGGCCAGGCTGAAGGACTGGCACGACAGGACGGCGCCGGTGTCGTACGGGAGCCCGTCCGCCGTCACCCCCTCGGCGTCCTGCAGCTCGGAGGCGGCGAGCCCCAGCCGCAGCGGCCCGATGCCGTCGAGGTCGACGGTCCAGCCCCGGGAACCTGTCCCCGTGGGGTCGGCGACGTCGGCGAGCGCGCAGTCCCGGGCCGCCGGCTTGCGCACCTCCATCGTGGTGATGCGCCCGGCGGGCGTCCCGGCCCGGTCCGACGTCCCGAACGGGGGCAGGTCGGACACGACGACCTCGACCCCGCGGGCCGGGACGGTCACCACCTCGACCGCGGGCCCGAGCGTCCCGAACGGCCGCTCGGTGACGCTGCGCGCGCCCGGCAGCTCCTGGGCCGCCTCGATCGGCGACCCGAAGGTGGGTCCCAGCCAGGTCTCGAGGTCGGCCGTGACGTCGGTCCCGTCGGACCAGGAGGCGAGGACGACCGACACGACCTCGCCGTCGACCACCCAGGCGGTGGTCTCCCAGGTGACCTGGGGCGGGGTCCCGCCGACCCCGGACGGTCCGTCCAGCGGTGCCCACACCATGAGGCAACCGGCTCCGGTCTCCTGCGTGAGGGACTCCGTCGCGGACGGCGGCGCGGTGCCCAGCCGCAGCCCCGGCACCCCGTTGGCCGCGAGCAGCACCGGTCCCGCCCCGGCGCTCGACGGTGCCGGCGACGGCTCGGGCTGGTTCACCGCGAGGTCGGCCTCGTCGGCGGCCGTGCCGCCCCGCACGGCCACCACCGCGACCAGCAGCGCCACCGCTGTCGCGCCCGCCACGATGCCGCTGCGTCGCACGTCGCCCCTCTCGCCCCGTCGCCGATACGACCCTACGTCGTCGCCGGGCCCGGGGCGGGTCGAGCCGGTGGGCCGGCGTGCAGCAGGCCCGCCACCGGGTCGGTGACGGGCCTGCTGGTGGTGCCGGTCGATCTCAGTCCAGGTAGTCGCGCAGGACCTGCGAACGGCTCGGGTGCCGCAGCTTCGACATCGTCTTGGACTCGATCTGACGGATCCGCTCGCGCGTGACCCCGTAGACCTTGCCGATCTCGTCCAGCGTCTTGGGCTGGCCGTCGGTGAGGCCGAACCGCATGCTGACGACGCCGGCCTCACGCTCGCTCAGGGTGTCCAGCACCGAGTGCAGCTGCTCCTGCAGCAGCGTGAAGCTGACCGCGTCGGCGGGGACGACGGCCTCGGAGTCCTCGATCAAGTCGCCGAACTCGCTGTCGCCGTCCTCCCCCAGGGGGGTGTGCAGCGAGATGGGCTCGCGACCGTACTTCTGGACCTCGACGACCTTCTCGGGCGTCATGTCGAGCTCGACCGCCAGCTCCTCCGGGGTGGGCTCGCGGCCCAGGTCCTGGAGCATCTGGCGCTGCACGCGGGCCAGCTTGTTGATGACCTCGACCATGTGGACGGGGATGCGGATGGTGCGGGCCTGGTCGGCCATGGCGCGGGTGATGGCCTGGCGGATCCACCACGTCGCGTAGGTCGAGAACTTGTAGCCCTTGGTGTAGTCGAACTTCTCGACCGCACGGATCAGGCCCAGGTTGCCCTCCTGGATCAGGTCCAGGAACAGCATGCCGCGCCCGGTGTACCGCTTGGCCAGGCTGACGACCAGACGCAGGTTGGCCTCGAGGAGGTGGTTCTTGGCCCGGCGGCCGTCCTCGGAGATCCACCACAGCTCGCGCTTGGCCTTGGGGTCGATCGAGTCGCCCTCGGCGCTCATCCGCTCCTCGGCGAACAGGCCGGCCTCGATGCGCTTGGCCAGCTCGACCTCCTGCTCGGCGTTCAGCAGGGCGACCTTGCCGATCTGCTTGAGGTAGTCCTTGACCGGGTCGGCCGTCGCGCCGGCCTGCACGACGGTGGGGGCCGGGTCGTCGTCGTCCTTGTTGGTGAGGACGAACGACTCCGAGGCGCCCTTGCCCCGGGTGACGGGGGCCGCCGGCTTGGCGTCCTCGTCGTCGTCGTCCTCGTCGTCGGCCACGACCGGGGTGGGCACGGCGGCGACCGCAGCGACCTCGGCGACCGGGTCCACGACGACGTCCACGACCTCGGTGAGGTCGGGCTCGACGTCGTCGGCGTCGGTCGCGGCGGTGCTCGCCCTGGTGGCCTTGGTGGCGGTCTTCTTGGCGGTCTTCTTCGCAGCCGGCTTGGCCGCAGCCTTGGCGGCCGGCTTTGCGGCCGTCTTCTTGGCCGCGGCCTTCTTGACCGTCTTCTTGGGCTCCGCCGCGGCCTCGCTGGCCTCAGGCGTGGCCACCGCTGCGCCGGTCGCCTTCTTGGGCGTCGTCTTGCTGGTCGTCGTCGTCATCGTCATCACGCTCCCGTCGTCGATCGTGGCCGTGGCCGCCGGCGTGCGCGTCCGGGCGGCCGCCACGGTGCGTCGCGCCGTGGTCTGGGGCAGTCCGATGGAGCCCATGTCCAGTCCGGCACCCACGAGGTCGGCCATGACGGCCTTCATCCGGCCGGAGGGGACGTCCGCCTCGGTGACCACCTGACGGAGGTCGACCGCCGAGACCGGGGCACCGCTCCCGATGCGCTCACGCATCCGCGTGAGAGCGGGGTGGGAGAGGATGTCTTGCAAGGTACGAGGTTCGTGCTCCGACGACACGCACAGCCCTTCGTCGACTACGGTCAGGGGGACTGGCGTCGTCCGTCAACGCGACGACCAGCGAGTACCATTGTAGTACCATTGTAGTGCCATCGTGGCCTCCGGCCCGACACGTCGCCGTGCGTGTGGCCCACGGCGCACTCACTCCTGCTACCACTGCGGCAACGCCGCGACGGCGTCACCTGTTCCGCCGGGAGGCGGGTCCGGCCGGGCCGCCGGCAGGCCGGAGGGTCGCGCCTCGTCGCCGTCCGGGGGCCCGCGGAGGGCCCGGCCGGGACGGCGTGCAGGGCCGTGCAGGGCCGTCGTCAGGTGGACGCGGAGGCGGCCTTGGCCGCGGCCTTGCGAGCCTGCTTGAAGTCCCGGACCTGGTTCAGCGTGTCGTCGTCCACGACGTCGGCGACCGAGCGGTGCACGCCGTCCTCGCCGTACTCCCCCGCCGCCTCGCGCCAGCCCTCGGGCCGGACCGCCAGCTGCTTGCCCAGCAGCGCGACGAAGATGCGCGCCTTCTGCTCGCCGAAGCCGGGCAGGGCCTTGACCCGGCGCAGGAGCTCGGCCCCGTCGGTCGTGTCCCACAGCGCGGCGGCGTCGCCGTCGTACTCGTCCCTCACGGCCCGGGCCAGGTCCTGCAGGCGCCGCGCCATGCTGGCGTGGTAGCGGTGCACGGCGGGGGGACCCGCCATGGCGGCGCCCAGCTCCTCGGGGTCCATCTGCGCGACCTGGACCGGGTCGAGCCGCTCCGGGGCGCCGGGCATCCGGTCCAGGAGCCGCCGCGGGCCCGCGAACGCGGTCTCCATCCGGATCTGCTGGTCGAGCAGCATCCCGACGAGCAGGGCGAACGGGTCGGAGCCCAGCAGGTGGTCGGCCCGGTCGTCGCCGGTCAGCCGCAGCCCCGCCACGATCAGCCGCCGTCGCCCTTGACCGCCAGCACGGGGCAGGTCGCGTCGAGCAGGATCCGCTGGGCGTTGCTGCCGAGGATGAGCTTGCCGACGGGCGAACGACGGCGCAGGCCGATCACGATGACGTGGGCCTCGACCTCGTCGGCCACCGCGAGCAGGTCGTCGGCCGGGTCGCTGCTGCGCGGCAGGTGCCGCACCTCGTAGCTCAGACCGTGCTCGTGCAGCTGCTCGGTGAAGGAGGCCAGGTCGGCCTCCACCGCCTCGGCGGTGTCCTCCTTGCTGCTGACCACCACCAGGCGGACGTTCCGACGGACCGCCGCGTCCACCCCGTGGGCGAGCGCCGCTCGTCCCTCACGGCTGGGCAGATAGCCCACCACGACGGCCATGGCACCTCCTGGTCGACGGTCCCGTCCCTCGTCGGACGGGTTCTACCGGTGCCACCGTAACGGTCCCCGCCGGGCCTCGTACGCTGGGACGGTGGCGAGCCGTGACGGGGACGGGTGGGTGAGCTGCCGGTGCGGCTCGCGACACTGGGGGCTGAACGGCGCGGCGGGCCTGGTGCTCTACCGCGACGGCGCGGACGGGGCCGAGGTGCTGCTGCAGCACCGAGCCTCGTGGGTCCACGACGGCGGTACCTGGGCGGTGCCGGGGGGCGCCCGGGACTCCCACGAGGACCCCGTCGCCGCAGCCCTGCGGGAGGCCAACGAGGAGGTCGGCGTCTCCGCCGGGCACGTGCAGGTGTGGGCGACGCTGACCGGCACCGACCACGACGACTGGCGCTACGACTACGTCCTGGCGCGGGCGGGTGAGGACGCGCGGGTGCACGCCGCCAACCACGAGACCGCCGACCTCAGCTGGGTGCCCGTGACGCTCGTCCCCGACCTGCCGCTGCACCACGGGCTGGCGCGGGACTGGCAGCGGCTGTCCGAGCACGTCCGCAGCGCCGCCGCGGGCTGAGGCGGCGCCGAGGCGTCCGCCCCTACGCCCGGCAGCGGTCGTCGTCGCGTGGCCTGAGGTCGTGGTCCGCCCCGGCCAGGGTCCGGGCCAGGACCGCGGCCACGGCCTCCGTCTCCACGAGGAACCCGTCGTGGCCGTACCGGGACCTGACCAGCTCCAGCCGGGCGTCGGGGACGTGCTCGACGACCTGCTCCTGCTGCTCCGGCGGGTACAGCCGGTCGGAGTCGACGGCGACGACGGTGGTGCGGGCGCTCACCGTCGCCAGGGCCGCGGCGGTGCCGCCGCGGCCTCGACCGACGTCGTGGGAGTTCATCGACCGGGTCAGCGTGACGTACGAACCGGCGTCGAAGCGGCCGGCCAGCTTGCCGGCCTGGTGGTCCAGGTAGGACTCGACGGCGTAGCGACCGTCGAGGTCCGGGTCCTCGCCCGGCTGCGGGTCGCGACCGAAGCGGGTGTCCATCTCCCACCGCGAGCGGTAGGTCACGTGGGCGATGCGGCGTGCCACCCCCAGCCCGTCGACCGGTCCGGGGCCCGGTCGGTCGTAGTAGTCACCGCCGTGCCAGCCGGGGTCGGAGGTGATGGCGGCGACCTGGGGCGCGCACCACGCGATCTGGTCCCCGCTGGCCACCGCCGTGCTGGCGAGCACCGCGACGGAGGCGACCCGCCCGGGGTGGCCCACGGCCCACTCCAGCGCGCGCATCCCCCCCATGGACCCGCCGGTGACCATGGCCCAGCGCCGGACGCCGAGCCGGTCGGCCAGCAGGGCCTCCACCGCGACCTGGTCGCGGATGCTGATGCGCGGGAACCGGCTCCCCCAGGCCCGGCCGTCCGGGGCCAGGCTGCCGGGGCCGGTCGTGCCCTGGCAGCCGCCCAGGACGTTGGGGGCCACGACGAACCAGCGCCGGGTGTCCAGCGCCAGGCCGTCGCCGACGACACCGCCCCACCAGCCGGGCGAGGGGTGGGCGGGCCCGGCCGGTCCGACGACGTGGGAGTCGCCGGTGAGTGCGTGCAGCACGAGCACCGCGTTCTCGACCGTCCCGTCCGGCCCGGTCCGCGGGGTGCCCCAGCTCTCGTAGGACACCCGGACGTCAGGCAGCACCGTCCCGGACTCCGTGCCCACCGCCCCGACCCCGACGACCGTGCGCCCGCCGAGGGGGTCTCCGTCCCGCCATGACCTCACCTCAGGCGCCCTTGGCCGCCCGGAAGCCCGCCTCGAGGTCCGCGAGGATGTCGTCGAGGTGCTCCAGCCCGACCGACAGCCGGACCAGTCCGGGCGTGACCCCGCTGGCCGCCTGCTCCGCCTCGCTCAGCTGGCTGTGCGTGGTCGACGCGGGGTGGATGACCAGGCTGCGCACGTCGCCGATGTTGGCGACGTGGCTGTGCAGCTCGAGCGCCTCGACGAAACGACGCCCGGCCTCGACCCCCCCGGCGATCTCGAAGGCGAGCACCGACCCGGAACCACGCGGGGCGTACTTCTGCGCCCGGTCGAACCACGGGCTGCCGGGCAGGCTCGCGTAGGCCACGCGCTGCACCTCGTCGCGGTCCTGCAACCAGGCGGCGACGGCACGGGCGTTGTCGACGTGCCGCTCCATGCGCAGGCTCAGCGTCTCGATGCCCTGGGCGACGAGGAACGCGTTGAACGGGCTGACGGCGGAGCCCATGTCACGCAGCAGCTGGACCCGCGCCTTGAGGACGTAGGACAGGTTGGCGCCGAGCGGGCTGCCGACGCCCAGGTCACGGCCGTAGACCAGGCCGTTGTAGCTGGGGTCCGGGGTGTTGAAGCCCGGGAACCGCTCGGGCTGGGTGGTGTAGTCGAAGCGGCCGCCGTCGACGATGGCGCCCGCCACCGCGGTGCCGTGCCCGCCGAGGAACTTGGTCGCCGAGTGCACGACGACGTCCGCGCCCCACTCCAGGGGCCGGATCAGGTAGGGCGTGGCGACCGTGTTGTCCACGACCAGCGGGACACCCGCCTCGTGCGCGACGGTCGCGACCCCCTCGATGTCGAGGACGTCCTGGTACGGGTTGGAGATCGTCTCGCCGAAGAACGCCTTGGTGTTCGGCCGTACCGCGGCGCGCCAGCTGTCCAGGTCGTCGGGGTCCTCCACGAACGACACCTGGATGCCCAGCTTGGGGAACGTGTAGTGGAGCAGGTTGTACGTGCCGCCGTAGAGGCGGGGGCTGGACACGATGTGGTCGCCCGCCTCCGCGACGTTGAGCAGCGCGACGGTCTCGGCGGCCTGGCCGCTGGCCAGCAGGAGCGCTCCGACCCCGCCCTCGAGGCTGGCGATGCGCTGCTCGACGGCGTCCTGCGTCGGGTTCATGATCCGGGTGTAGATGTTCCCGAACTCCTTGAGCGCGAAGAGGTTCTCCGCGTGCTCCGTGCTGGTGAAGGCGTAGGAGGTGGTGGCGTAGATCGGCAGCGCCCGGGCTCCCGTGGTGGGGTCGGGCTGCTGGCCGGCGTGGATCTGACGGGTCTCGAAGGACCAGGCGTCGTTCATCAGGGGTGGACCTCCGTGGTCACCGGGGCCCGCCGAGCGGGCCCGCGCTTGCCGTCACCGATCGGTGACGGCCAGGTCCTCACCCGGGGCACCCCACCGCGGAGGAGGGTTGCCGACCAGCGAGCCGGGGCTTGACGCTGGTGCTCATGACCTGCGCGGAGCCTACGACACGGGGTCGGCAGGCCGCCAGGCGTCCGGATGACGGAACCCGGACGGGTCACCCGCCGCGTGCGTGGCCTCGAGCGGGCCGACCGCGACGAGCGGGCCGACCGCGAGGGCCGGGACGGCCGGGGTCACAGGGTCAGCGCGGGGGTGACGACCGCGCGCTGCGCGTCGCCCGGGTCGTCGCCGACCAGGACGAGCTGGAAGTGCCCCGGGGGCACGAAGGCGAGCGCGAACCGTCCCGTCTCGTCGCACTCCTCCCGGCTGGCCCCGGCGGCGGTGCGGACCTCGATCCCCCGCCGGCCGCCGGGCGCGACCCAGCCGTCGATCCGGTGCCCGCCCTCGACGTCGCTGATGGCGAGCATGACGGTCATCGACTCGCTGCCGAAGGTGACGGTGCGCACCTCGTCGTCGCCGCGGGCGCCGACCCCGGTGGACTGGGTCTGCTGCAGTCGCATCAGCTCGAGCTCCAGGTCGAGGTCGATGCCGGTGAACGCCTCCACCTCCAGCGAGAAGACCACCCGCTCCGACAGCCCCGACGGCACCGGGTCCAGCTGCTGCCACATCTGGCGCAGCTCGGCCGCCAACGACGACGCCGCGGCCGGCTCGTGCTCCCCGCCGCGCTGCTCGGCGACGCGGTCCCCGGCGTCCCCCGCCCGGTCCGGCCGGCCATCGGCGCGGTTCACGTCGTCGTCCACTGCGACTCCTCGCCCAGGTGCTCCCGCAGCTTCTTGAGGCACCGGCCCCGGGTGGGGCCGATGCTGCCCATGGGCATGCCCAGGTCGACCGACAGCGACGCGTAGTCGGGCCGGTCGGAGAAGGCCACCACGCGCAGCAGCCGCTGGCAGCGCTCCGACAGCCTCCCGACCGCCGACCACAGCCGCCGGGCCCGGTCGTCGTCGATGACCGTGGCCGCGGGACCGGGGGACGGGTCGGGGCTGACCGCCAGGAGCGGCTCGGGGTCGGCGACGGCGACCCGCGCGCCCGCGGCCGTGCGGGCCGCGTCCCGGCGCACGGTCACCAGCAGCCAGGCCAGGACCGCCTGCGGGTCCCGGACCTGGTCCCGCCGACGCGCCAGCGCCATCCAGGCGTTCTGCACGACGTCCTCGGCGGTGGCGTGGTCGACCCGGTAGGCCCGGGCGGTGTGCCACAGGGTGGGGGTCAGCAGGGTGACCAGCTCGGCGCTGGCGCGGTTGTCCCCGTCGCACCAGGCACGGAACAGCGCCGCGGAGCGGTCCGCGAGCTCGTGCCGCCTGGGCCCGGGTGGCGCCGGCACCACGGCCAGGTCCGGTAGCGCGTCACCGGGGCGTCGCGCCGTGGCGTCCCGCGCCCCCGGCACGGCCGCGGTACCGGCCGTACCCGCAGGGGGGACGGTGCGGTTGCTGACCATCGGACCTCCTGACGGACGCCGACGGGTCTCGTCGGGTACGCGCTGGGTGCTCGGCGGCTCCGTCGCTGGACAGGCTGCCGACGTAGGACGGGTGCGGACGGACCGTACCCGCTCCCCGATCACCACCACCAGCCTCCAGCCATGACCGCAGGAGCGGTCATGGCCGGCGGTTGATACCCGCCGCAGCATCATGACCACCGACGCGGCGGCCCGGCCGCCCTGCCCCGGGCCGAGGACGTCCACGGCGCCCCGAGGCCGTGGTCGAGGCACCGCAGGACCAGCGCGGCCAGGGGCTCGTCGTCCCCGCCCAGCAGCGCCCGTTCCGCCAGCACCCCGGCCGCGGTCCCCTCGCCCGCCGCCCAGCAGAGCCAGGCGTGCGCGGCCAGCACCGTCGCCCGCTCGGGCCCGGAGGTGAGCGCGGCCATGCGACGCAGCACCGGTGAGCCCACCCGGGTGGCCCGGGCGCAGGCGGGGTCGGTCAGCACCTCGTGCAGACGCGCCCCCGCCCTGTCCCGCCGCGCCGCGAGGGCCGCGGAGGACGTCGGCGCGACCGGGGCCGGCCCGGCCGGGCGCAGCGACCCCCCGGGCAGCAGGACGGCCAGGCAGGCGTCCCGCAGCGCGGGGCTGACCCACCACGCCGCGGCCAGGGTGCCTGCGAGCTCGGGGTCCGGCCCCTCGGGCAGGCAGTCGACCCACCGGGCGAGCAACCGGTCCGACACGGCGTCGGTGACACCGGTCGGTGCGGGCGTGGGGGCGGGCGTCGATGCGGGCGTCGATGCGGGCGTGGGGGCGACCGACCGCGCTGCGGCCAGCGCCCGGGCCCGCTCGGCCTGGGTCACGGTGCCCTCGGGGGCGACGGAGTCCCGGTCCGTCGCGGGGTTGCGACCGGCCAGCACGAAGCCGGCCGCGACGGGGTGGTGGCGCGCCTCGGTGACGGGCGTCCCCTGCGGCGGGCAGCAGGCCCGGTCCTCGCACAGCACCGACCGGAACCGCGAGGGACCCACGACGAGCACGTCGAGCACCCCGAGCCGTCCCGGTGCTCCGTCGACGACCTCCTCGTCGTCCGGGTCGCCGTCCGCCGGGTCTCCGTCGTCCGGGTGGCTGTCGGCCGGGTCACCGGCCCCACGGACCGGCAGGGCGGCCCCGAGGAGCGCGTCGGCCCACCCGGTCGGCAGGTCGTCGGGGTCCTGCGCGGTGTAGACCAGCAGCAGCGACGTGCTGCAGCCGTTGCGCAGCAGCACCCGTTGCAGGTGCTCCCAGAGGAGCCCGGTGGTGGCCGGCGGGCCGCCCGGCTCGTAGTCGCAGCGCAGCGACGCCCCCACGGAGCGGTCGTCGGCGACCCCGATCACCACCAACGACCGCTGCGGGGTGAAGCCGAGCAGGTAGGGCACGGCCGCGACCGCCCCGGCCGGGTCGCGCAGCCGGATGTCGGGCGGGGGGTGGGAGGCGGTGGGCGTCGGGGTCGCTCGCGGGTCCATCCCCCGAGGCTGGCCCCGCCAGCCCCCCGGCGACCCGGCGACCTCGGGCTGTGGACGAACCCTCAGGGCTGTGGACGACCGCTCAGGCGACGGACCCCTGCACGACCCGGTCCCGGGCCTTCTCCCAGTCCAGGAAGTGGTCGACCTCGGACAGGACCGCGCCCGCGAGCCAGGCGGCCACGAGGGCGTCGTCGGCCAGGCCGAAGACGCCGAGCAGCGCCTCCGGCACGAGGTCGACCGGGGACAGGACGTAGAGCATCCCGGCCACGACCCCGAGCGCCCGTCGGCGGTCCCAGTCGCGGTAGGCCCCGCGGGCAGCGGTGAGCACGAGCCGTGGGAGCGCACCCAGCCGTTGGGCGAGGCCGTAGGGGCCTCCACCGCGGAACACCTCCAGCAGCACCCGCAGGGCTGCCACGCGTCCTGGTCTCATCCTCGTCCTCCCGTTCCTCGAGAAGCACAACGGTACGCCGACCGTCGCCGTTCCGACCGCCCCGAGGTTCCCCGCCGTCGAGGACCTCAACCCAGGTCGGCCAGCTCCCGGGCCAGGTCGTCCAGCCCGAGCGCGCCGGTGCTGAGGGCCGCCATGTGCCACCGCTTCAGGTCGAGGTCCCGGCCCTGCGCCGCCGCCCGGGCCCGGGCGGCCTCTCGTCCGGCCAGCCACGCCCGCTCCCCCAGCTTGTAGCTGATCGCCTGCCCGGGCATCCCCAGGTAGCGGACGATCTCCGAGGACCGGAACGCCTCGTCCAGACCGGTCCGCTCGGCCAGGAACCGGGCGGCCAGGTCCGGGGTCCAGCGCCGGCCGGGGGCGAACACCGGCAGCCCGTGCTGGTGGTCGGGGACGGTCAGGCCCAGGTGCATCCCGATGTCGATGACGACCCGCACCGCGCGCAGCGCCTGCGCGTTGAGGTACCCCATCCGGTGGCCCGGGTCGTCGAGGTGACCCAGCTCGGTCATCAACCGCTCCGCGTACAGCGCCCAGCCCTCGGTGGCCGCCGACACCGACCCGGTGCTGGTCTGGAACATCGACAGCTCGTCGGACAGGAGCGCCCACTGGGCCAGCTGCATGTGGTGCCCGGGCACGCCCTCGTGGTACCAGGTGGACACCAGGTCCCACATCGGGAACCGTTCCCGGCCGAGCGTCGGCAGCCAGGTCCGGCCCGGCCGGACCAGGTCCAGGCTGGGGCGCGTGTAGTACGGCGCGGCGGCGGAGCCGGGCGGCGCGATCCTGGCCTCGACGACCCGGATGGGCTCGGCGATGTCGAAGTGCGTCCCGTGGAGCTCGTCCATCGCGGCGTCCATGATCTGCTGCAGCCGCTCGCGGACGGCCTCGACGCCGGTCACGGCCTCGCCGTGCCGGTCGAGGTGGGCCATCGCCTCGGCCGGCGTCGACCCCGGGAGCACCTGGGCGGCGACCTCGACCATCTCCGCGTGGATGCCGGCCAGCTCGCGCCAGCCCCAGTCGTAGGCCTCGACGGGGTCGATGTCGGAGCCGGTCCAGCGGCGCGCGCCGACCAGGTAGCGCTCGCGGCCGACCGCGTCCGGGGCGTCGGCGACCGCGGGCAGGTACTCCTGCGCCAGCACGACCCGCAGCCGTCGGACCCCGTCCGCCGCGGAGGCCCCGGCGGCCTCCACGTCGGCCCGCAGACCGGCCGGGGCGTCGCCCAGCTCCCCGAGCAGGCCCGACAGGTGCTCGGCGAACCAGCCGCGCCCGTCCCCGACGGCGGCCCAGTCGTCCAGCTGGCCGAGGACGGCGCCGACCTGGGCCGGTCCTCCCAGCAGACCCCGACGCAGGCCCTCGCGCAGGGTGGCGGCGTACTCGTCGTAGGCCTGCCCCACCCGCGCGACGCGTCGTACCGCGGCCGCCACCGCGTCCTGCGTGCCGGTGGGCATGACCAGCAGCGCGGCGCGGACGGACTGCACCGGGCTGAACAGGTTGCTCAGCGACCGCAGGTGCTCCCCGGTGTCGTGGGCGGCGAGGTCGGCCCCGAGCCGTTCACGCAGCAGCGTCGCGCACCGTCGCTCGGCGTCCGAGGGGCCGACCCCGTCGTGGGCCTCCAGCCCCCGCAGGTCCGCCAGGGTGCTCCGCTGCAGCGCCGCGAGGGTGTCGGCGCCGTCCGGGGTGAGGTCCGGCAGCCCGTCGGCCAGCGGGTCCGTGCCCAGCTGCGTGGCCAGCACGGGGTTGAGGACGGTGCAGGCGCGCACGTAGTCGTCGGCGACCCGACGGACTGCGCGGACGTCTCGGGCCTCGGCGGTGTCGTCTGTGCTCACGGGAGGCCATGCAAGCACGCCGCCGCCGGGTGCCTCACCACCGCAGCTGGCTCAGGTCATGGCGCTGCCGGCCGACGTGGTGCGGCAGGGTGCGGCGGGGGGCGCCGTGCGTGCGCCGGGGGCGGCGGTCAGCGGAACGTGCGCTTGCTGTGGTGCCAGCCCGCCCCGCCCCGCAGGCGCACCTGGCGCGCCGCGGCGTCGGCCGCGGCGACGAGGTCCTCCGCCACCTGCGCGGGGTCCTCGGTGCCGGAGCAGGGCCGGGCGGCGGAGCCGACGCTGGCGGTCACCCGACCACGGGGCGTGCCGGGCGCCTGGACCTCGACGCAGCCGGCGGTGCGCGCGGCGACGCGGGAGATCTCGAGCTCGTGGACGTCCTCGAACACCCCGACGAACGCGTCGCCACCGACCCGGGCCAGCGTGTCGCCGAGCCGGAGCGTGCTCCGCAGCCGCGAGGACACCTCCACCAGCACCGAGTCGCCCGCGGCCTGGCCGTGCTGCGCGACGACGTCGTCCAACCCGTCGAGCACGATCCACACCACCCCGACGGAGCGTCCCGTCCGGGTGGAGCGTTCCAGGGCGTTCACGAGCCGGTCGACGGCCAGCTCCGACGGTGACATGCCGGTCAGGTCGTCGGTGTCGCCGGCCGCCGTGCGCGGGACCGCCGGGGTGCTGCCGGACTCGGGCGCCACGTGCAGCACGAGGCTGACCAGCTCCTGCTCGGCGGTCCGGACCGACGACGCGGACAGCCGCACGGGCACCGGCGCACCGTCGGCGCCGGCGTACTCGGCCCGGCCCTGCCAGACGTCTCGACGGCCGGCCGCGACGGCGGCCAGGCCGTCGACGGCGTCGGGCCGGGTGCCGCCCACCAGCAGGTCGTCGTGCCGGCGGCGCAGCAACGACCCGCGGGCGTGACCGACGGCGCGCAGCAGGGCGTCGTTGACGGTGCGCCAGGACCCGTCGGGGCCGAGCACGGCGAGCCCGACGGGAGACTGCTCGATGCAGCGGCGCAGCAGCGCCTCGGCGACGTCGAGACGCTGCTCGCTGCGCTGCAGCTCCTCGGCGGGCCGGGTGGCCGAGCGCAGCTCCACCAGCCGGCCGGTGGCGGGGTCCAGGGTGCCGGACAGCGAGGTCTCCACGACCCGGTGGACGTCGTCGGCGCCGCGGAAGCGGTACCGGACGGCCACGGTGTCCCCGGACGCGGCCACGGAGTGCGCGCCGTCCACCCGGCCCTGGTCGTCCGGGTGGACCAGGGAGTGCAGCGGTCGACCGAGCAGGTCCTCCGGCTCCCAGCCCAGGTCCTGCGTCGCGCGCGCGGAGACCCAGGTGTACGTGCCGTCGGCGCCGTGCAGGGCCACGGTGTCCTGGGACAGCAGGCTGACCGTCCGGAGCCGGGCCCGGAGCTCGTCCGCGTCGTCGGAGGCCACCACGGCGTCGTGCTCGTCGGCGAGGACGACGTGCGCCTCGGACATGTCCGGGTCGATCCAGCGCATGCCCAGGCGGGTCCAGCGCCGCTCGCCACCGCGGCGTCGGACCCGGACGCGCATCACGGCGGTCTCGTCGAAGGCCAGGGACTCCAGGCGTGCCTTGACCGCGGGACGGTCGGCCGGGGACACGAACTCGACCACCGAGCAGCCGACGGCCTCGTCGACGGTCCGGCCGAGGACGTCCTCGACGGCCGGACCGGCGCCCACGACCCGGCCCCAGCGGGACACGCGCAGCAGCACGTCGCGCTCCGGCGACAGCAGCCGACGCGACCGGAGCGTCTCCACGGCCAGGGCGAAGCCGGAGTGCACGTCGCGGGTGACGTCGCCGACGAGGGCGCCCACCACCGCGGGGCCGTCCTGCTGCTCCAGCAGCGCGACGTCGAAGCGCAACCAGCGGACACCGTCGCCGGTGCCGATCCCGACCAGGTCCCCGTGGCGGGTCCGGCCGTCGGCCAGCACCTGCATGACGGGGTGCTCGTGCCCGGCCAGCGGACGGCCGTCCTCCCGCACCGCGGACCAGGACGGGTCGTGCCAGGTCCGCCCGAGGAGACGGTCGGCCGCCACGCCCAGGACGGCGGCCGCGGTCTCGTCGACGTGGGTCAGCCGGCCGACGCTGTCGTGCAGCAGGACCCCCTGCCCGAGCGCGGCGACCATGGCGGCGACCCCGGGACCGCCGGCGGTCGGGGTCGGGTCGGGGGTCAGGAGCGTGGCCGTGGCCGTGCGGCGGGGGCGGACCATCGGCACGACGGGGTCAGTCACCCCTACCTGGTCGGCGCCCGGGCGGTCGCCCTTGAGGTGGGGCCGCGGCGCAACCGGGTGAGCCGCCCCGGACCGCCCGCCTCAGGTCAGCGCACGGCGGAGCAGCTGCAGCAGCGCGTCGGCGTAGGCCTCTGCGGCCGTGCCGGCCACCGCGACGGTCTCGGCGGGGTCCCCGGGGAGGTGGACCGTGACGGCCCACGAGTCCTGCGTCCGCTCCAGCCGGCGGAACGTGCCCTGAAGCAGGCGGCGGAGCTGGTCCTCCGCGGGCAGCCAGACGGCCTGCTCGGTGCCGACGCTGTCCAGGGCCCACTCGACCGTGCCGTTGAACCCGATGACGGGCCCCGACGGGAAGTCGTGGACGTCGGCCACCATGTCCGACACGACGAACACCTCGGCGTCCATGTCGCGGTCGGCCAGGACGAAACGGTCCCCGGCGGTGGGGCGCCACCCCAGGCCCGCCTCGCGCAGCGCACGGCCCGCCGCCACCGGCAGCACCTCCGCCGCGTCGAGCGCCCGCACGCTCACAGGCCGTTGCCGCCGGGTCCACCCGTTCCGGGCCCGCCGGTACCGGACCCACCCGCGTCGCCGGCCCCGGTCTCGCGGTCGTTCTGGGCCAGGAACCGCTCGAGCTCGGCCCCCAGCTCGTCGGCGTCAGGCAGGTCGTTGCGCAGGTCGGTGGCCGCGGTCTCGGCCAGGTTGTCGTACTGCTCCTCCAGGGCCTGCACGACGGCGGCGACCTCGGGGCTCTTGGCCACCTCGGCGTCGATCTCGCCGCGGGTCTGCACCGCGCGGACCCTGAGCCCGTCCACGTCGATCGGCACCCCGCTGACGCCGGACAGGTGCTCGAGCAGGACGGCGGCGGCGTCCGGGTACTCCGAGGAGGCCACGTAGTGGGGCACGTTGACGGTGAACGCGACGGCGTCGAGCCCGGCCTCGCCCAGCCGCAGCTCCAGCAGGTTGCCGATGCTGCCGGGGACCCGCACCTGCCCGATCCACGCGCGCCGCCCGCGGACGAGCTCCGCGCTGGTGCCGTGGGTGATGACACCGGCCGGTCGGGTGTGCGGCACGCCCATGGGGATGGCGTTCAGACCCACCACGAGGCGGACCCCGAGCTGCTCCACCAGCCCGATGACGGCCCGGGTGAACGCCTCCCAGCGCACGTCGGGCTCCAGGCCGTGCAGCAGCAGCAGCGCCTGGCCCGGGTCGTCGTGGCGGCGCAGCAGCGACACCGTGATGTGGGGCGCCTCGTAGGACACCCAGCGGTCGGTGTCGAAGTGCATCGTCGGGCGCCGGCTGCGGTGGTCGACCAGCACGTCCGCGTCGAGGTGGGCCACGTCGACCCGGTGGTGGTCGGTGAGCAGCGCGGTCACCGCGCTGCTGGCCGCGGAGCCGGCGTCGGAGAACCCCGTCAGGTGGTGGGCCAGGACCAGGCCGTCGGGCACGTCGACGTCGTCGACGAACCGGACGAGCGGGTCGCTGTCGGGACGGTGCACGGGGTCCTCCGGGTTCGTGGGCGGGTCGGACGGGCCCGTCAGGGGCCGCCCGTGGGTGCCAACGCTACGTCGTCCCCGGATGATCCCCCGAGCCGTCAGGAGCAGGGCCCGCCTCCGAGCCGCGCCAGCCCGGCCCGGTCGGACAGGGACGGCTCGAAGACGGACTGGTAGGCCGGCGACATCAGGGAGAAGGGGTCCTGGCTGTGGCCCAGGCCCACCAGGTGGGCCACCTCGTGGCGCAGGACCGCCGCCGCGCGCCGGGCGCCCGTGGCGTGGGCCAGGTTGTCGCCGAACCAGGTGGCGTCCAGGACGACCGTGCCGCTCACCCAGCTGGACGTGGCCCCCGCACCGGGGCCGGGCGCGCTCGCGACGGGTCCGGCCACCCCGAGGGCACCGGCCAGCGGGGGGTGCTCCGAGCCGTCGCTCCAGGCCAGCAGCACGGGCGACCACCGGTCCCCGTAGCGGGCGACGTCCGCGCCCGGTCGGTCGACCGACGGCGCCTCGTCCGTCTCGCCCTCCACCTGCAGCACCAGCCCGCTGGCGGTCCCGACGTCCGCCAGGGCCGCGACGACCGCCTCGCGCCCACCGGGTGGCTCGCCGTCGGGGCGGACGACCACCTGCACGGGGCGGCACGGGTCCCAGCGGACCGGGTCGCCGTCGGCCGTGGTGGCGAGGAACGTGTAGCCGCCGGGGTCGGGCACCTGCGGGGGCGTCGCCAGCGGCTGCCCCCCGGAGGCCGTCGGTCCACCGGCCTGGTCGACGAGCAGCACCCCGAGCGCCCCGCCCGAGCAGAGCAGGACCGTGAGCAGCGCCACCAGCAGGCGCGACGAGGTGGTCGCCGTCGCCGTCACCCGGGCAGCATCGGCGCGACGACGCCCGGCCCGGAGGCCGGCGCCGCGGTGTCACCCGGTCGCACCACCACCGGGACGACGTCGCGCCAGGGCCCCCAGGACCCGGCGCACGAGCAGCACGACGACCGACACCGCGACCCCCGTCGCGACCAGCGCCGAGGTGGCGGCGAGGGCGACCGGCACGACGGCGGTCGGGGTCGGCCGCCACCGGCCGTCCCGTCGGCGCAGCAGCAGCCGCCGCCCCAGGAGGACCTCCACGTCCTGGTCCCAGCGCAACCCGCCGGGCCCCGCGCCGGGGCGCAGGGCGTGCAGGGCCTGGGCCGCCCCGCGACCGCCCGCCCCGGGCCGCGGCAGCGATCCGAGGAGGACGGGCAGGTCGGCGGGCCCGGCGACCCGTACGCGCACCGCGCCCCCGTGGTCGTCCACCACCACGGTCGCGGTGCGGCCCCGGGGGTCCCTCACCTGGACGGTCAGGTCCGCGTCGACGACGAGCCGGGCTCCCCCGGCCCCGTTCATGACCCGATGGCGCCGGCCGCGTCGCGGTCGGTGGTGGTGATGCGGACGGTCCCGTCGACCTTCCAGGTGGCGCGGGGGGAGTCCGGGCCGGTCTCGCGGGGGACCTCGATGGTCATGTCGACGAAGGTGTAGTCGATGACGGCGCCCTTGCCGGTGAGGAACGACCACATCTCGCGGCCGAAGTCGGCGATGTTGGTGGTCCCGGACCCTCGGACGTCGGTGCTCTCGGACATGGGTGGCTCCCCTGCTGGCTCGGTGGTCGACGCCCGGGCCGGACGTCGCGGACCACTCTGCGCCTGCCCGGCGTCGCTCGCCCGTCGATCATGGCCGGGACAGCTCCGGCGCGGACATTAGGGTGGCCCGCGACGTCCGCACCGCCCCGTTGCGCCACGCCCCGCAGGAGGAACGCATGTCCGACCGCCCCGTCCGCAAGGTCGCGATGCTCACGGCCGGAGGCCTCGCGCCCTGCCTGTCCTCGGCCGTCGGCGGCCTCATCGAGCGGTACACCGAGATCGCCCCCGACATCGAGATCATCGGCTACCTGGACGGGTACGCCGGTCTGCTGTCCGGCCGCTCGGTCACGGTGACCGAGGAGGTCCGCCGCGACGCCCACCTGCTGCACCGCTTCGGCGGCAGCCCGCTGGGCAACAGCCGCGTCAAGCTGACCAACGCGGCCAACCTCGTCGAGCGGGGCCTGATCACCGAGGGCCAGGACGCCCTCAAGGTCGCCGCGGACCAGCTCACGGCCGACGGGGTCGACGTGCTGCACACCATCGGCGGCGACGACACCAACACCACGGCCGCCGACCTGGCCGCGTTCCTGGCCCGCAACGACTACGAGCTCACCGTCGTGGGCCTGCCCAAGACGGTCGACAACGACGTCATCCCGATCCGGCAGTCGCTGGGGGCCTGGACCGCGGCCGAGCAGGGGGCGCTCTTCGCCCGCAACATCATCGCCGAGCACTCCTCCAACCCGCGGATGCTCGTCGTCCACGAGGTGATGGGCCGCGGCTGCGGCTGGCTCACGGCCGCGACCGCGCTGGCGCACCACCGCTGGGTCGCGCAGCAGGAGTACGTGCCGGGCATCGGCAACGACCCCCGGCGCTGGGACGTCCACGGGGTGTACCTGCCGGAGCGCGAGTTCGACGTCGCCGCCGAGTCCGCGCGCCTGCGCACCGTCATGGACGAGACCGGCTGCGTCAACGTGTTCGTGTCCGAGGGCGCCGGCGTGCAGACCATCGTGGCCGAGCTGGAGAAGGCGGGCGAGGAGGTCGGCCGCGACCCGTTCGGCCACGTCAAGATCGACACGATCAACCCGGGGGCCTGGTTCGCCAAGCAGTTCGCCGCCGGGATCGGGGCCGAGAAGACCATGGTCCAGAAGTCCGGCTACTTCTCGCGCTCGGCCGCGGCCAACGCCGACGACCTGCGCCTGATCAAGTCCTGCACCGACCTGGCCGTGGAGTGCGCGCTGCGCCGCGAGGGCGGTGTCGTCGGCCACGACGAGGGCGCCGACGGCCGGCTGCGGGCGATCGAGTTCGACCGGATCGCCGGCGGCAAGGCGTTCGACACCTCCACGGACTGGTTCACGGGCCTGCTGGCCGACCTCGGCCAGGACTGAGCAGGACGGCGGTGACGTCCGACACCTCGCTGCCGCCGTCCGCGGCGGTCCGGCTGGTGTCGGCCGTGGGCCGACGCCTCGGCGCCGTCGGCATCAGCGGCGTCGAGGCCCAGCAGGTGGTGGCCTCGCGGGACCGGGTGCCCCACCCTGCGCTCGGCACCGTCTCCGGCTGGGTGCTGGGCCGTCCCGCGGCCGACGTCCGCCGGAGCCGGGCCCGCACCGCGTCCGGGGTCGCCCTGGTCGTGCACACGCCTCGCGTCGCCCCCGGGACGGTCCTGCCGGTCGTCGTGCACCTGCACGGCGGCGGCTGGGTGCTCGGCGGGGTCGACGACACGCCCTGGTGGGTCGCGGCCCTGGCCCGGGCGGTCCCCGCGGTGGTGGTGTCGGTGGACTACCGCCTCGCTCCCGAGCACCCGTACCCGGCCGCGGTGCACGACTGCCTGGAGGCGGTCCGCTGGGTGGCGGCCCACCCGGAGCACGTCGGGGCGCAGGCCCGGGTGCGCGTCGACCGGCTCGCACTGGTCGGCGACAGCGCCGGGGCCAACCTCGCGGCGGTCACCGCGGCCCGGCTGCGCGACGAACCGGTCGCGGGCGACCCGGTCGTGGTGCACCAGGCCCTGGTCTACCCCGCGGTGGACGCCACGCTGTCCTCGCCGTCGGTCGCCGCCAACGCCGACGCGCCGATCCTGACGCGGGCGGACATGGAGCGCTTCCTGCAGCTGTACACCGCGGGGACCGGGGTCGACACGCGTCATCCGTGGCTGAGCCCGCTGCACGCCCCCTCCCTGGTCGGCCTGCCGCCCACCACGGTGCTGACGGCCGAGCACGACCCGCTCCGTGACGACGGCACCCGGTTCGCCGAGGCCCTGCGGGCGGCCGGCGTGCCGGTGCGCCTGAGCGACTACCCGGGCGCGGTGCACGGGTTCCTCGCGGTGGCCGGGGTGGACCGGGTCCGCACCCGGCACGCTCTCGCCGAGGTCGCGACGGCCCTGCGGGGCGACCTGCCTGCCGTCGTCCCCGGCGCGTGAACGGACCGGCCGAGCCGTCGCTCCGTGCGCCGCAGCCGGGCGGCGTCGGGCGGGTGCTGCCCGGGCTGCTGCTCGCCCTCGTCGTGGCTGCCCTGGCCACGGGGCTTGACCGGTTGCTGGGCCCCGCGACCGGTTCGCCGGGGTCGGCCGTCCTCGCGCTGGTGCTGGGCCTCGTCCTGACCGCGGTCCGTGCCCCGGGGCCGCGGGCCGGTCCCGGGCTGGCCTGGGCGTCCGGCCGGCTGCTGCAGGCCGGCATCGTCCTGCTCGGCCTGACCGTGCCCGTGAGCAGCCTGCTCGAGGTCGGGCCGCGCGCCCTGCCGGTGGTGGTCGCGGCCGTGGCCACCGCGTTCCTGGTCGGGTCCCTGCTGGGCCGCGCGCTGGGGGTCGGTCGGGACCTGCGGACGCTCGTCTCGGCCGGCACCGGGATCTGCGGCGCGTCGGCGATCGCCGCGACGGCCGGCGTCCTGCGGGCGCGCCCGGCCGACGTGTCCTACGCGCTGTCGGTGGTGGTCCTGATGAACCTGGTCGCCATCCTCACCCTGCCCGTCGCGGCGCGGGGGCTCGGGTTGTCCGACGAGGGGTTCGGGGCCTGGGTGGGCAGCTCGGTCAACGACACCAGCGCCGTGGTCGCGCTCGCCGGCGGCTGGGGCGGCAGCGCCCTCGCCGTCGCGGTGGTCGTCAAGCTGACCCGGGTGCTGGCCCTGGTGCCGGTGACCCTGGTGCTCGCCCGGCTCAACCAGGGCTCCGGCGCGGGGCGTCGGCTGGTGCCGCCGTTCCTGCTGCTCTTCGTGCTGGCCGTGGTGGTCGCAGCCACCGGCGTGGTGCCGGACGCCGTCGCGCAGGCCGTCGCCCTGGCGGTCGACGTGCTCATCACCTGGGCGCTGGCGGCGGTCGGCTGCTCGACCCGGCTGCGGGACGTGACGCGTGCCGGCTGGGCGCCCGTGGTCCTGGCCGCGGCCGTGTGGTTCTGCGTGGCGGCGGCTGCCCTCGCGGTGCTGGTCCTCGTCGGCCTGGCCTGACTGTGGGCCCGTCCGGCCTGCGCGTCGTCGTGTTTCGGGCGTGTCAATTCCCGACCGGACGGTCGCCGACCCTTGTCGGGCGTCACCCGTTCGGACCATAGTGACGGCGACCCCCGCCCCTCGCCCCGGTGGCGCCGTCGCCACCGGGCTCCGCTCCGGAAAGGTCCCGATGAACCGTCGACGTTGGGTGCCGGCCGCTGTCGCGTCCGCACTCGCGCTATCGCTCGTCCCCGCCGCCAACGCGGCCCCCGCCGAACCCGAGGAGTCCCCCACCCGCGTCACCGAGGACCGCAGCGCGGTCCCGGGGGCCGCCGTCGCGGCGGAGCGCTCCGCCGGGCGTTCCGCCGGTGCCGCCTCGGCCCGCAGCGGCATCGCCTCGGTCAGCGCGGCCCAGTCCGTCGGCCAGCTGGCCGGCAAGCCCCGCAACGACGTCATCGTCGACGTCCCGGTCAACCCCGCCGACGCGTCCATCCCCCTCAACCTCATCCCGTACCACGAGTTCGCGCCGCGGTTGCGGGCGCTGCAGGCCAGCCCCCGCATCAGCGTGGAGATCATCGGCCAGTCCGTCCAGGGCCGCGACCTGCACATGGTGGTCGTCACCAACCCCATGACGGACGCGGAGTGGGCCGAGTGGCAGCGCCTGTCCGACCTGCGCACCTCCGACCCCGTCGCCGCGGCCGCCGCGCTGGAGGCCGGGGAGTACGACGACTGGAAGTCCCCGCTCTTCATCAACAACAACATCCACGGCAACGAGTGGGAGGGCACCGACGCGGCGTTCCGGCTGTTGGACGAGCTGGCGTTCGGCGAGGACGCGACGACCGACGACCTGCTGGACCGCAACGTCGTCGCCGTCGTGGTGTCGATGAACCCGGACGGCCGGGTCAACGCCACCCGCGCCAACGCCAACAGCTTCGACATGAACCGGGACTTCATCACCCAGTCCCAGCCCGAGGTCCAGGTCATGCGGGACCAGCTCATCCGCTACGACCCGCTGACCATGATCGACCTGCACGGCTACGTCGGCCGGACCCTGATCGAGCCCACCACGGGCCCGCACGGGGAGAACTACGAGTACGACCTCTACATCCGCAACGCCCTGCGCAACGCGCTGGCGATGGAGGCCCAGGTCGTGGCGGAGAACGCGGCCGACCTGGCGCCGTACTACGGCGAGTACACCCAGGTGAGCATCCCGTTCCGGGACCGGGCCACCGGCTGGGACGACTGGCCGCCGATCTTCACCCCGATGTACGCCATGTTCCACGGCGCGATCGGGCACACCATCGAGTTCCCGCTGAACCCCCGCGGGAACCTGACGCAGGACGAGCGCTGGAACCGGACCCGGATCAACACCAACATCGCCCACGACACGATGCAGGCCAACCTGGCCTGGGCCACCGAGAACAAGTCGACCCTGCTCGCGGACCAGATCGAGCTGTTCCGCCGTGGGGCCGCCGGTGAGTCGTCCCGCCCGATCGACGACCCGCTGGCCATCGAGCTGGCGCTCGGGACCAACATCGACACCCTCGACAAGGACTACCCCCGCGCCTACGTGCTGCCCGCGGGCGACGCCCAGCGCAGCGAGACCGCCACCGCCCGCGTCGTGGAGTTCCTGCTCGACAACGACGTGCAGGTCGACCGGACCATCGCGCCGGTGACCATCGACGGCACCCGGTACGCCGCCGGTTCCTACGTGGTGGACATGCACCAGGCCAAGCGCGGCATGGCCAACGTCATCCTCGACGTCGGCACCGACGTCACGACCTTCTACCCGACGATGTACGACATCTCCGCGTGGAGCCTGGCTTCCCTGTGGGGTGCCGACGTGGTGACGGTCCAGGACGGCGACCTCCCGGAGCGGCAGCTGCGTGAGGCCACCGAGGCCGCCCCCACCGGCAGCGCGCCCACCGGCCGCCGCCCGGCGTACGTGCTGGACGTCGACAGCATCGCCGGCGTCCAGGCGGTCAACCGGCTCCAGGCCGAGGGGGTCGCGGTCTCGCGCACCCCGAGCGGTGAGTTCGTCGTCCGGGCCGACTACGCCGTGGTCCGGGCGGTCGCCACCGACCTGGGGGTCGACTTCACGGCCGTCCGTCCCGGGCAGCTGCCCGCGGCGGAGCCCGTCGACGCGCTGCGGATCGGCTTCTCCGGCCCCGCCGACGAGCTCTTCGCGCTGCGTCGGATGGGCTTCCAGGTCACCGTGGTCAGCACGGCCACCGTCAACGACGGCACCGTGTCGTTCGACGACCTGGACGCGCTGTACGTGTCGTCCACGGCGCTGAACCCGCTGTCGTTCACCCCCGAGGCCGCCGCGGCGTTCGAGGCGTGGCTGGCCGAGGGGCACAACGTGGTGGGTCGAGGGGCCAACGGGGTCACCTTCAACACCCGGGCGGGCCTGCTCCCGGTCACGGCGACGGCCGGCCGGGGCGACGCCAACGGGATCGCGGCCGTCGTCAACGACCCCGCCTCCCCCATCACCGGTGACGCCATCACCGAGTCCTTCGTCAGCTCGCCGCGGTGGTTCAGCACCGTCGGGGCCGGGGTCCGGGTCGACCAGCGCCTGGCCACCGGGGACTTCTTCCTCGCCGGGCACTGGATCGGCCAGGAGGCCGCGGCGGGTCAGCCCGTCGTGGTCAGCGGCACCGCCCGAGGGGCGGACGTCACCCTGTTCGGCACCGAGCCGATGTACCGCTCGCACCCGGAGGGCATGTTCGAGCAGGTCGCGAACGCCTTCTGGCTCGACTGAGCACCTGCTCGACCGATCCCGTCGGTGGCCGGGGCTCAGCCCCCGGCCACCGACTGGATCACCTCGACGGTCTGGCCCACCCCCACGGGGGTGGCCAGGCCGTCGCTGCGTCGCACGTCGAGCCCGTCGACGTACATGTTGACGAAGCGACGCAGCGTGCCGGTCTCGTCCCGCAGCCGCCGGGCCAGGGCGGGGTGGGGGCCCACCAGCTGGTCGAGCAGACCCACCAGCCGGCCGTCCCCGGGCACGGGCAGCACCACCTCGCGGTGCCCCCCGAGGTCGGCCGCCAGGACGCGCGGCACCCGCAGCAGCACCCCGGCGGGGGTCTCGGGCCCCATCAGCGAGCCGCCGTCAACGCGACACCACGGCGGCGCGCAGGCTGAGCACGTCCGGCAGCCGGTCGGCCACCCGGACGAACGCCCCGCCCTCGTCCGCCGAGGCGTACACGTCCCCGGCCCGGGTGCCCAGGTAGACCCCGGTGGGGTCCGCGGCGTCCACGCAGGCGGCGTCGCGGAGGACGGCGTTGAAGTGACCGTCCGGCAGCCCGTCGGCGAGCTCCGTCCAGGTCGCGCCACCGTCGTCGCTGCGGTGCACCGCGAGCCGTCCCTGCGGCGGCACCCGCTCGCCGTCGGCCACCAGGGGGACGACCCAGACGGTCCCGCCGCGCCGGGGGTGGGCGAGCATGACGAACCCGAAGTCGCTGGGCAGCCCGTCCGCGATCGACGTCCAGGTGTCACCGTCGTCGTCGCTGCGGTACACGCCGTGGTGGTTCTGCGCGTAGAGCCGGTGCGGGTCCTCCGCGTCGCGGGCCACCTTGTGCACGCACTGGCCGAACTCCGGCTCCGACCCGGGCATGAAGTACGCCGAGATGCCGGAGTTGCGGGGTCGCCAGGTCGTCCCGGCGTCGGTGCTGCGGTAGACGCCGCCGGTGCTCATCGCGACGTGGACCGTGTCGTCGTCAGGGCTGGGCAGGACGGTGTGGGCGGCCGCCCCGCCGTAGCCGGCCCCCCACTCGCCGCGGTGCGGGTGGTCCCACAGCCCGCGGACGAGGTCGAAGTGCTCGCCGTGGTCGGTGGAGCGCCACACCGAGATCGGCTCGCACCCGGCCCAGACGACGCCGGGCCGGTCCTCGCCGTCCGGCTGGATCTGCCACACCCGCTCCAGCGCGGCCCCGTCGCCCGCGCCGAAGGTGATGGCGCCCTGCTCGGGCTCGCTCCAGGTCGCCCCCAGGTCGTCGGAGTGCACGACGGTGGGTCCCCAGTGCTCCGAGCGCATCCCCACCAGCACGCGGGTCCGACCGCCGCGGGTGTCCACGGCGACGCTGGGGATCTCGTGCATCAGGAAGTGCGGGGGTGACAGCTGCCAGCTCGTCCGGTCCTCGCTGGTGGCCAGCCACAGGCCCTTGCGGGTGCCGATGGCCAGGACGGCGGTCTCCATGGGTCCTCCTGCGTTCGTCGTCGCGCCGGCCTTGCTCCAGCGACCGGTCCACGACGGTGCAGACGGCGCGACCACGTCCAACTCATCGGTGGGTCCCGGCCGACGTCGCGGGAGCCGTCGCGGTGCCACGGGTCGCGTCGGGCGCCCGGGCGCGGTGGGATGGGGGCGACGTCGCGGACCGGCCGGGCGCAGGACGAGGAGCTCACATGAAGGTCGTCATCGCCGGAGGGCACGGCGCGATCGCCCGCCTGAGCACCAGGCGTCTGGTCGCCGACGGGCACGAGGTCGTGGGCATGGTCCGCAACCCCGACCACGTGCCGGACCTGGTGTCCGACGGCGCCGGCGCCGTCGTGATCGACCTGGAGACCGCCCGGACCGCGCAGGTCGCCGAGGCCCTCGCCGGGGCGGACGCGGTCGTGTTCGCCGCCGGTGCGGGTCCGGGCAGCGGGGTGGCCCGCAAGGACACCGTGGACCGCGGGGCCGCCGTCCTGCTGGCCGAGGCGGCCGAGCTGGCCGGGGTCGCGACGTACCTGCTGATCTCCAGCATGGGCGTGGACCAGGTCCGGGACGGGGCCACCCCGGACGGCGTCGACGACGTGTTCCTCGCCTACCTGCGGGCCAAGCTGGCTGCGGAGGAGGACGTGCTGGCGCGGGACGCGCTGCGCTCGCTCGTGCTGCGCCCGGGCGGGCTCACCGACGACGACGCCACCGAGCGCGTGCAGCTGGCCCGCTCCGTCGAGATGGGGCAGGTCCCCCGGGACGACGTCGCCGCGGTGGTCGTGGAGCTGCTCGGCCGGGCGGAGGCCGGGACCACGCCGTCGAGGCTGGTCGTGGAGTGCGTCGGCGGTCCGACCCCGGTCGCCGAGGCCGTGGACCAGGTGATCGGCCCGGTCTGAGCGGGGCGAGGGCTCGGGCACGCTACGGTCGAGGTCTCGCGTGACGCGGCGCGGCTGCCTGCTGGCGGCCCCCGACGACACGCCAACCGACCTGATCGACCCGTTGTCCCACCACCTAGGAGCGTGCACGTGAGCCACCCCTCCCCCGAGCTCGGCACCCCCCCGTCCCTGCCCCGCGGC
>NZ_JBPKAO010000006.1:224927-230689 GCF_051216895.1 Aquipuribacter aurantiacus | reverse complement strand
ACCCGGCTGGGACCCCACCCAACCCTACCCGTTCTGATGACCACCGGCCCTGGCCGGAGCTGGGGTGCGACCGCGGTGCGGTCGGGCGTGGTCGAGCGCCTTCGGTGAGCTGGCCAGGACGCGGTCAGGCGCGGTCGACCGGGCTGGTGTGCTGCGTGATGGCCTCGACCAGCGCGGGGACCACGGTCGCGGGCAGGGCGTGACCCATCCCGGGAACGGTCACCAGCGTCCCGTTCCCGAGCAGCCCGGCCAGGTGCGCGCCGTGCGGGGGCGGGTTGACGGGGTCCTCCGGACCGTGGACGACGAGCGTCGGCACGGTGACCGAGCCCAGCTCCAGGCCGCGGTCCAGCCCCTCCTGGGACGCGACGGCATGCGCGGTCGAGCCGTGCCAGGTACCGGCGTGCGCCGCGACGCCTCGCTCCATCGCCCGGAACTCACCGGCGTCGAACGGCAGCACGTCGCCGTTGAGCAACCGCCAGTGCTCGACCCGCCAGTCCAGCTCGGCCGCCTCGTCGCGCTCCTCGCCCATGCTCTGCCACAGCTCGAGCAGGCGAGGGTCGACCTCCGGCAGCTGGTCCTGGCCCCGGCCCGCCAGGCCGCTGCCGAGCGCGGACGTGGTCAGCAGGACGGCGCTACGCAGGCGCTCGGGGGCGTCCAGGAGCAGCAGCTGCACCAGCACCCCGCCCATCGACATGCCGAGCACGTGGGCGCGGTCCACGTCGAACGCGTCCAGGACGGCCACGGCGTCGCGGGCCAGGTCGCGGATCGCGTAGCTGGGCTCACCGGTGGACCACGTGGACCGTCCGGTGTCCCGGTGGTCGTAGCGGATGACCCGGTGGTGCTGACCGAGCCCGTCCAGCAGCGCCGAGGGCCAGGTCGCGCTGCTGGCGTTGGCCCCCATCACCAGCAGCAGCGGGGTGGCGCGTCGGTCCCCGGACTCCTGGGCCCAGACCTGCACTCCGTCCGCCACGTCGACCATGCGTCCCACGGACCCGCACCCTGCCCGACGGGGACCGGTGCGGGCCACCTGTTTCCCTCGGACGTGCCCGNGCAGCGGGGTGGCGCGTCGGTCCCCGGACTCCTGGGCCCAGACCTGCACTCCGTCCGCCACGTCGACCATGCGTCCCACGGACCCGCACCCTGCCCGACGGGGACCGGTGCGGGCCACCTGTTTCCCTCGGACGTGCCCGTGCAGCAGCAGCGGATGGTCCCAGTCGCCGCACCTCACGACCAGGTCGGCGCGAGCCGTCGGGTCGCAGGCGTCCTCGTACAGCTGCTGGCCCCGCAGGTACCGCAGGTTGTCCGGGTGATGGGGATCGACCGGTGAGCCGTCCCGCACCGCCATCCGACGGAACCGCTCCGGCGCCGGGGCCTCGAGCCGCACCGACAGGTCCCACACCTCGACCAGCTCGTCCCGCAGCAGGAAGATGCCGTCGACCACGAGGACTCCGACCGGCGGCACCGGTCGGCTGGGCGCCGGCACCGCTGCGTCCGTCGACACGTCTCGCACCGCGACCCGGTAGCCGCCGGAACCGTTCCGCCACGGGCCGAGCAGCTCACGGTGGAGGGCGTCGTAGTCGTAGGAGTCGCACCAGAAGCCTTCGGGGGACCGGCGACCCCGGGCGTACCGCTCGTGACGTGGGCGGTGGAAGCCGTCGACGGACACCTGCCGGGCGTCGACCCCGGAGGCCACGAGGGAGC
Organism: Aquipuribacter aurantiacus; assembly: GCF_051216895.1. Lineage (NCBI taxonomy): Bacteria > Bacillati > Actinomycetota > Actinomycetes > Micrococcales > Intrasporangiaceae > Aquipuribacter > Aquipuribacter aurantiacus. Next base: position 228,988 of record NZ_JBPKAO010000006.1, on the reverse strand, counting down.
CGGTGAGCGCGGCGGCGAAGGTCGACTTGCCGGCGCCGTCGGCCCCGTCGACGGCCACCAGGCAGGGCCGGTCCGGTGGCGCCGCCTGACGGACCCGGTCCCTCACCAGGTCGACCAGGTCGTCCGGGGTCACGCCGCCATGGTGCCCGACCGGACGCACCGACCGGACGCACCGACGGACGCCGGGAGCGGGCAAAGGTGTCGACGCGCGGGACGTCGTCCGGCACCGTCGACCCGTTCCAGCCGCTGCCGATGCCTCAGGAGGCCACCCGTGCGAGCCCTCGTCTACTTCGTCGCCGTCAGCCTGGACGGCCGGATCGTCGGACCGGGCGGCGAGACCGACGCGTTCCCCGTCGACCCCGACTACCTGGCCCGGCTGGCGCAGGAGTGGGGCGACGGCCTGCCCACGGCGTTCCACCAGGCCATGGGCACGGAACCACCACGCACCCGCTGGGACACGGTGGTGATGGGGCGCGGGACGTTCCAGCCCGCCCTGGACGCCGGCGTCGCCGACCCCTACGCGCACCTGGACACCTACGTGTTCTCGCGCACGCTCGACCCCGACGAGCACCCCGAGGTGACCGTCGTGGCCGAGGACGCGGCCGGCTTCGTCCGAGCCCTCAAGCAGCGCGACGGCGGGGACATCTGGCTGTGCGGCGGGGGAGCCCTCGCCGGCGCCCTGGCCGAGGAGGTCGACCGGCTGGTGCTCAAGGTCAACCCGGTCGTGCTGGGGGACGGCATCCCGCTCTTCGCGGGTCCGTCAGCCCCCACCGCCTGGCGGCCGGCCGAGCAGGAGGCCCCCGGCGCGGGGGTGCTGGTGCTGACCTACGAGCGGGTCAGGACCTGACCGGGCGCGGCCTGGGCGGTCCGGCAGACCGCCAGCAGGCGCTCCCGCAGCGGTGCGGCGCGCGACGCCAGACGACGCTGCTCACCCGCGTACGTCGCGCGACCGGAGGTGGTCTCGACCGGGACCGCGTCCAGGCCGTACCCGGAGACGTCGTACGGGCTGGCCCGCATGTCCAGGGTGCGGGCGTCGCGGGCCAGCTCGAAGCAGTCCAGCAGCAGGTCACCCGGCACCAGGGGCCCGAGCTTGAGGGCCCACTTGAGCAGGTCCATGGTCACGTGCACGCACCCGGCGTGGTCCATCTCGGGTTGCCGCTCGCGGCTGGGGCGCACGTCGTTGAGCGGTACGGCCTCGTCGGTGAAGAACCGGAACGCGTCGATGTGGCTGCAGCGCAACGGACGCGACTCCACCACGGCGTCGGTCGCCGTCTGCCCCAGCCGCAGCGGCATGGCGTGCCGCCGCTCGTCGGCCCGGTAGACCATGGCCCACTCGTGCAGCCCGAAGCAGTCGTGACGGGCCGGCCGCGCCGCGACGCCGCCGAGCACGGCGGTCGTCCACTCGAGCACGCCCGTCTGGCGGGTCGCGAACGCCTCGACGTCGACGGTCGAGCCGGGCCCGGAGGCCGTGAGGACCTCCCGGTGCCCGTCGGGCCGCTCGTCGACCTCCAGCAGCGCGACCCCGACCCCGGCGTGCCAGCGGGCCAGGCGCCCCGGCCGCAGCGAGTAGTACGTCCACAGGAAGTCGTCGACGGCATGGCTCCGACCGCGCGACCTCCGCTCCCGACGCGCGTGCGACAGCTCCGCGGCGCGGGCCTCGTGGGCCTGGCGCAGGGCGAGCCACTGCTGGCGGGGAAGGACCTGCACCCGGTAAGGGTAGGCACCTGCCGCCGGTAGCCTCGCCGACGTGCGCATCGCGAGGTACACCGCAGGAGAGGACCCGGCGTTCGGCATCGTCGAGGGGGAGCCCGGCAGCGAGGTGGTCCGCCAGATCGCCGGCGACCCGATCTACGCCGAGCCGACCCCCACCGGCGTCGTCCACGAGCTGGTCGACGTCCGCCTGCTGGCGCCGGTCATCCCGCGCAGCAAGATCGTCGGCATCGGCAAGAACTACGCCGACCACGTGGCCGAGATGGGTGGCGGCGAGGCCCCCACGGAGCCCGCGATGTTCCTCAAGCCCAACACCTCCGTCATCGGGCCCAACGACCCGATCGTCCTGCCCTGGCAGAGCACCGACGTGCACTACGAGGGCGAGCTCGCCGTCGTCATCGGTCGGCTGTGCAAGGACGTCCCCCACGAGCGCGTCCCGGAGGTCGTCTTCGGCTACACCATCGCCAACGACGTCACCGCCCGGGACCTGCAGCGCAGCGACCTCCAGTGGGCCCGCGCCAAGGGGTTCGACACCTTCTGCCCGCTCGGCCCGTGGTTGGTCACCGGCGACGAGCTGGCCGTCGACGACCTGGCCATCAGCACCCGCCTGGACGGCACGGTCGTCCAGTCCGGCCGCACCTCGCAGCTGATCCACGACGTCGTCACCCTGGTCAGCGCCGTCAGCGAGGCGTTCACGCTGCTGCCCGGCGACGTCATCCTCACCGGCACCCCCGCCGGGGTCGGGCCGATGACCGACGGCCAGGTGGTCGAGATCGAGGTCGAGGGCATCGGCGTCCTGCGAAACCCCGTCCGTGACTCCGGCTCGGGAGGGCCCGCATGAGCGACACCGACCACACACCGACGAGCGGCACCGTCACCAGCGACGTGCGGGTCCGGTTCTGCCCCAGCCCCACCGGCACCCCCCACGTCGGGCTGGTCCGGACCGCGCTGTTCAACTGGGCCTACGCCCGGCACACCGGCGGCACGTTCGTGTTCCGCATCGAGGACACCGACGCGGCCCGGGACTCCAGCGAGTCCTACGACGCCCTGCTGGACGCGTTGCGCTGGCTCGGCCTGGACTGGGACGAGGGCCCCGAGGTCGGTGGCCCGCACGAGCCCTACCGGCAGTCGCAGCGGCGTCACCTGTACGACGACGCCATCGCGCGGCTGGTGGAGCGCGGCCACCTCTACGAGTCGTTCTCGACCCCGGCCGAGGTCGAGCAGCGCCACCGTGACCAGGACCGCGACCCCAAGCTCGGCTACGACAACCACGACCGGTACCTGACCGACGACGCGCGCCGTGCGTTCCTGGCCGAGGGGCGGTCGCCGGTCCTGCGGTTCCGCATGCCGGACGCGGACATCGTCGTCGACGACATGGTCCGCGGCGACATCACCTTCGCCCAGGGCACGGTGCCGGACTTCGCGGTCGCCCGCGCCAACGGCGACCCGTTGTACACGCTGGTCAACCCGGTCGACGACGCGCTGATGGGGATCACGCACGTGCTGCGCGGCGAGGACCTGCTCAGCTCGACGCCGCGGCAGGTCGCGCTGTACGACGCCCTGCACTCCGTGGGCATCGGTCAGGGCCCGCCGCGCTTCGCGCACCTGCCCATGGTCACCGGGGAGGGCAACAAGAAGCTGTCGAAGCGGGCGCCGGAGTCCAACCTGTTCCTGCACCGGGAGCGGGGGTTCCTGCCCGAGGGGCTGCTCAACTACCTGGCCCTGCTGGGGTGGGGTATCGCCGAGGACCGCGACGTCTTCACGCTGCCCGAGATGGTCGCCGCGTTCGACGTCGCCGACGTCGGGTCCAACCCGGCGCGCTTCGACGTGGCCAAGGCCGAGGCCATCAACGCCCAGCACATGCGGGCCCTGCCCGCCGACGAGCTGTCGCGTCGCCTCGTGCCGTACCTGCAGGACTACCTGGCCGACCCGCCGACCGCGCGCCAGCAGGAGCTGCTCGACGCCGCGACCCCGCTGGTGCAGGAGCGCATGACGCTGCTGGGCCAGGCCCCGGACATGATGGGGTTCCTGTTCCTGGCCGACGCGGACCTGCCCCACGACCCCGACAGTGTGGCCGCGCTGCGCGAGGAGGCCCCGCAGGTCCTCGACGCCACCGTGCAGGCGCTCGAGGCGCTGCCGGCGTGGGACACGGCGAGCATCGAGGCGGCGCTGCGCGCGGCCCTGGTGGACGGGCTCGGCGTCAAGCCGAAGTTCGCCTTCGCGCCCGTGCGGGTGGCCATCACGGGGCGTCGGGTGTCGCCGCCGCTGTTCGAGTCGATGGAGCTGCTCGGGCGCGAGTCCAGCCTGGTCCGGCTGCGTCGCCTGCAGGAGACGCTCGCCGGCTGACGTGG